>DAOVUO010000098.1 GCA_030632545.1 Bacteroidales bacterium | reverse complement strand
TATACATCGGCATAAATGCCTATGCTAATCATAAGAAATATTTTTAAACACAGAATACCTAAACTACAGCCTTATAAATAACTAAAAAGCTCTGTATCAGAAAATACAGAGCTTTTTTTGTCTAAATATCTTTTTTCTGTACCAACAATAGTAATCCAATAAAAGTTATTAAGCCATTAACTATCAATAACTCAAAGCCAAATTGATATCCCCAAAACCATTCAACACTATTTTGTGCCACAATATAAGTTAATACAGGCGAAACAACAGCTACTAAAGGCACCCACTTATCAGCAATCTTACTTTTCATAAATATTCCAAAAGCAAACATCCCCAATAGAGGCCCATAAGTGTAGCCAGCAACAGTAAATAGTGATTTTATAACTGTTTCATCATTAATAAATTTAAAAAGCAATATAACGATAAATAGCAGTACCGAAAAAGCGATATGCACAGCTAATTTTGTACGCTTTACACTCTCTGAACTCTTATTGAGGTCTAAGTCTAAAAAATCTATAACAAAAGATGTAGTTAAAGCAGTAAGAGCAGAATCTGCACTTGAAAAAGCGGCTGCAATAGTGCCCAAAAGAAAAACAACACCTAATAATCCGCCAATTTCATTTATTGCAAGTATTGGAAACAATTCATCGGGACTATGCCAAGCATTTTCGTACATAAACCTAAGATTACCGTCTATTATACTAAATTCCAATCCAATATGTGCCGCATAAATATATAGTAAAACACCCAACGACATAAAAAGTAAATTTACTGGCACTAATGATAAGCTAAACCAAAAAACGTTTTTCTGTGATTCGCGCAAAGTTTTTACTGTAAGATTTTTCTGCATCATGTCTTGGTCTAAACCTGTCATAACAATTGTTATAAAAGCTCCAGCCAAAAATTGTTTGAAAAAATTAGTTTTAGATTGCCAGTCCCAATCAAATATTGTTGAATACTCATTTTGCTTAATTGCATTATAAGCGTCTGCAAAACCATAGCCCAATTTACTTGAAATAATATAAACGCTAAGTCCAACAGCTAATAGCATAAATGTAGTTTGCAAAGTATCTGTATAAACAATGGTTTTAATTCCTGCACGAAATGTATAAACCCAAATAAGTGCAATTGTAACTGCCACGGTTATAGCAAAAGGAATATTAAGTGGGCCAAAAAAAGCAATTTGCAGCACAGTGGCAACTAAAAACAATCTAAATGATGCACCAATTGTACGTGAAACAAGAAAAAAAGCTGCACCTGTTTTATGAGAGTAAAAGCCAAATCGTTGTTTTAAATACTCATAAATAGAAACTAAATTGAGTTTATAGTACAAAGGCAAAAGAACTAATGCAATAACTAAATAACCGAGCAAATAGCCTAAAACCATCTGAAAATAAAACAAATTTGTATTTCCAACATCTCCAGGAACAGAAATAAAAGTTACACCTGAAAGTGAAGCTCCAATCATACCAAAAGCAACCAAAAACCACGGAGATTTTCTATTAGCAGTAAAAAAAGTTTTATTGTCGGAGGATTTTGATGTGAACTGCGAAATAAGAATTAACAAGCCAAAATAAGAGGCTATTATTATAAATACTACAACTGGACTCATAAACTTATATTTTGAGGCGAAGATAATATTTTTCTGCTACCAGAATATTGAAATTTGCAAACAATACAGCTAAGAAAAAAAAAGCTGCTTTGCGTGACACAAAACAGATAATTCTAAAAAACAAGAAATCTTCAAACATAGCTACAAGAGCATCTCATTCACCATATCAGTCCTGACAGGATTCACTTAATTACATGGGTAGAAAATCGCAACTAATCAACTGTCTGTAAGCACAATCCTGTCAGGACTTGCGGATATAAGGTAAAATAAAAATCGTTTAATCTAATGAACCAATCATTTTGCCAGGATCAACCCATTTGTCAAAGTCCTCGGCCGAAACTAAACCTAAATCCAGAGCCGCAACTTTTAATGTAGTATTTTCAGCATAAGCTTTTTTCGCAATTTTAGCGGCTTTTTCATAACCAATATGCGTATTTAGTGCAGTTACTAGCATCAACGAATTATCTAATAAATTCTTAATTTCAACTTTATTTGGCTCAATACCAACAACCAAATTATCGGTAAATGCAGAACATGCATCGCCTAATAAACGACTCGCCTGAAGGAAATTATAAATCATAACAGGCTTGTAAACATTTAGTTCAAAATGCCCTTGCATTCCGCCAATAGCAATAGCTGCGTCATTTCCCATAACCTGTACACAAACCATTGTAAGTGCCTCAATTTGAGTAGGATTAACTTTCCCAGGCATAATTGAAGAACCTGGTTCGTTAGATGGAATGATTAATTCGCCAATTCCACTACGAGGCCCCGAAGCCATTACACGCAAATCGTTTGCAATTTTAGTTAAACTAACTGCTAACTGACGCAAAGAACCAGAACTTTCAACAATTGCATCGTGAGCGGCCAAGCCTTCAAATTTATTAGAACCTGTGATAAAAGGATTTCCTGTTAATTCAGCAATTTTCTTAGCAACCAACACAGCATAACCTTTAGGAGTATTTAATCCTGTACCCACAGCAGTACCACCAAGAGCAACTTCTGTTAAATGCGGAAGAGTGTTTTTAAGTGCTTTAAGTCCAAAATCTAATTGAGCAACATAACCAGAAAATTCCTGACCAAGTGTTAAAGGAGTAGCATCCATCCAATGCGTTCGTCCATTTTTAACAATATCTTTTAATTCTGTTCCTTTTGCATTAATTGCATTACGCAATTTTTCAACACCCGGAATAGTAATATTCATCAACATTTCATAAGCAGCAATGTGCATAGCTGTAGGAAAAGTATCATTTGAAGATTGTGATTTATTTACATCATCATTAGGATGAATATAAGTTTTTCCCTCGCCTAATTTATTTCCAGCTAAAACATGAGTTCGGTTTGAAACAACCTCATTCACATTCATATTAGATTGTGTACCAGAGCCTGTTTGCCATATTACTAATGGAAACTGTTCGTCCAATTTACCTGCAATAATCTCATCACAAGCCAATGCAATAAGGTCTTTTTTATCTTCCGCTAATACTCCTAATTCAAAATTAGCCAAAGCAGCCGCTTTTTTCAAATAACCAAAAGCTTTAATTATTTCTTTTGGCATTGATGCTGGCTCGCCAATTGGAAAATTCATAACAGAGCGTTGTGTTTGGGCACCCCAATATTTATCAGCAGGGACTTGCACCTCGCCCATAGTGTCGTGTTCAATACGATATTCCATAGATTTTAAATTAAATTTAACTAAAAGTTTTAGCAAATTTAATCCATAGCATCCAAAAATGACTCATAAGCACAACTATCCTTCAACATATTTTATGTGCTGATAGAAAGAAAACAGCGATTTGCAATAAACTTATGTACACAAAACCCAGATTTATGCATTACCACAAATCAAAACCCTTTAAAAAAAGTAAAACCTAAGTTTTTTACTTATCGTATGAAGTACAACTACTCACACATTCAATAATATGACTAAGGCTATGATGCTTTAACATATAATAAGTGTTTTTGCCATCTCTTCTGGACGTTAAGACCCCTTTATCCTTTAAAATACCTAAATGATGCGAAGTGGTAGACTGCTCAATATCCAACTTGTGATGTATCTCAGTAACAGTCAATTGCTTTCCATCTTCCAAAAAGCTTAAAATCGCAATCCTAAGTGGATGTGCAATTGCTTTTAACATATTTGCCGCAGCTTCAAGCTGTTCGATTTTTAAATCGTCGATGTGTTTTTGTTCCATAGTGTAAATAATTTAAGTAAAAATATACCACAATAATAACTATATAGATATGTAATAAAAAATGATATTTGTCAATTTAATGAAATTTCACAAACATTTACAAAATGAATTTGTAAATTTGTGCTAACAAATTAAATATTGAAAGCTAAATGAAAGCTGAAAAAAAGACAATAGAGTTTTTAATAAAGAACATGCTTACAAAATGCTCTATTAAGCTTATGCAGCGAGAATTTAGCTCAGATATATTTAAAATTGAAAACATACAATTAGGATATATCAAGCTCAAATACGATGCTAACGAAATAACTATCAACGGAATAGTTGAAAAGATACAACAATTAGGATTAGATATTATAATTGACCCCGAAGAAAAGCTTATAGAAGAGATTAAACTAGCAATTTTTGAACTAATTCATGAAATGAATAACGCTAGTTCAATTGCAAAAAAATCTGAATATTTAGTTGAAAAGTTAAATATAAGCTACCAACGAATGTCGAAACTATTCTCTAAACACGAAAAAATTACTCTTGAACGTTATATTATTCTCAATAAAATTGAAAAAATAAAAGAATTAATTGACTCTAACGAATATACACTTAGCGAAATAGCATATTTGATGGATTATAGTAGTGTACAATATTTATCAAATCAATTTAAAAAAGAGACAGGCTTTTCTGTTTCAGAATATAAAACATTAAAAATAAAACCAAAGTTCTCAATTGAAGAATTAGGTAAATCTAAATTATAAAACATTATAAAAACACAAAATACTGTAACATTTTAAAGAGCACAATGCACTATTTTTGCATTGTGTATCCATTATAAAATTAAAAATTATCAAAATGAAACTAAAATCAAATGTAGCCATAAGCGATAGCGGATTTGTTTTTGATGCCAATACAGGCGAATCGTACTCTCTTAATCCAATTGGAATAGAGATTCTTAACGAATTAAAACAAAGCAAAATTACAGAAGATTTATTTGCTTATCTTAACAACAAATATGAGGTGGCGGAATTTACATTAGAACAAAACTTAATGGACTTTCTTTCCCAACTAAAGCAATATGGAATTATTGATGAATAAAAAACAGGCTTTTTATAAATGGGCTTAATACACACCAAAACATGAAAACCAAAATAACTATTGCCATAACTGGATTAAATAATACTGATAATCCAGGACCAGGTGTTCCGGTAATAAGAGGTATTAGAGAGTCAGAGGCTTTTGATGCTCGCATTATTGGTCTTGCATACGAAAATTTAGAACCTGGAATATATATTCCAGGAATTATTGATAAAACATATCAAATTCCATATCCTTCGGCAGGTTCCGACGAGCTTATGCAAAGGATTTTTCAAATACACGAATTAGAGCATATTGATGTATTAATTCCGAACTTTGATGCTGAACTTTTTACTTTTATTATCGGAAAAGAACGATTAGCTGAAAAAGGAATAAGAACATTTTTACCCACGCTTCAGCAATTTGAAGAGAGAGAAAAAACAAACTTACCTGAATATGGCGAAAAATACAAAATCAAAGTACCAAATAGCAAGGCAATTACAAGTTATCATGATATAAATAACTTACGACAAGAATTTGATTACCCCTTATTGGTAAAAGGAAAATTTTATGACGCATACCTAGCCTATAATCCTGAGCAAGTTATTAATCATTTTAATAAGATTAGTGCTAAATGGGGCTTACCAGTTATAATACAAGAATTTGTTAAAGGAACTGAAGTAAATGTAATAGCATTAGGTGATGGAAATGGGAATACAATTGGTGCTGTTCCTATGCGAAAGCAGTATATTACTGATAAAGGAAAAGCGTGGGGAGGTATAACTGTAAGCGATCAAAAAATGCTGGATATCACCACAAAACTTATTAGTGAAACTAAATGGCGTGGAGGAATGGAACTTGAGATGATAAAAACAAGCCAAGGTGATTATTATCTTATTGAAATAAATCCAAGAATTCCGGCGTGGGTATATTTAGCAATAGGCGCAGGACAAAACATGCCTGAGGCACTTGTTCAGATGGCACTGGGCAAGGAAGTTAAGCCATTTACAAAATACGATATCGGAAAAATGTTTATTCGCTACTCATGGGATATGATTGGCGATATTAGTCAATTTGAACAATTATCAATTAATGGAGAACTTGAACTTTAAAAATTAAAGCAATGTCAAAATTAGCATACGAAAGACCTATAATAAATAAAATAAATGCTGGTGTACCAGATAAATATGGAATGCAAACTCAAGTTGGAAGTATTCCTTATATCGACGAAATTCCAGTTGAAAAGCTTTTGAGTGAATATGGTTCACCTCTTTATGCCGTTTCGGAAAAAATAATTCGTCGCAAATACCGAGAAGCTCACAAAGCATTTAGCTCACGTTACCCAAAAGTACAATTTGCATGGTCGTATAAAACCAATTACTTAGATGCTATTTGTAAAGTTTATCATAGCGAAGGCTCTTGGGCTGAGGTAGTATCAGGATTTGAGTACGACAAAGCAATTCTTAACGGCGTTGAAGGACATCACATTATTTTCAACGGTCCCGACAAAAGCGAGGAAGACTTAAAAAAAGCAGTAGAAAATAAATCGCTAATCCATATCGACCACTTTGATGAGCTTTACATGCTTTTAGCTATTGCCGATAGCTCAAAAGAACGCCCTAAAGTAGCTATTCGAATTAATATGGATACAGGAATTCATCCGCAATGGGATAGATTTGGCTTTAATTACGAAAACGGTGAAGCATGGAATGCACTAAATAGAATTTTGGTTAGTAAAAAGCTAGATTTAGTAGGATTACATACACATATTGGCACATATATAATGTCGGGAGCACCTTATGCTGTTGCCACCTCAAAATTAATTGACCTAGCACTTCGTGTAGACGAAAAGTTTAATCACAAAATCAAATATCTTGATTTAGGCGGCGGCTTTGCATCTGCAAATACGCTTAAAGGTGCTTATCTTTCAGGAAAAGATACTTGCCCTAGCTATGCAGATTATGCTGATGCAATTACAAATACTATCTTAAACTCGGAACTTGACCCAAATAATCTTCCAACTCTAATATTAGAAACAGGAAGAGCTTTAGTTGATGAAGCAGGTTATATACTTGGAACAGTGCTCGCAAATAAACGATTAGCAGATGGCCGCAGATCAATGATTATTGATATAGGAATAAACATGCTTTTTACCTCCTTTTGGTACGACCACGATATGGTTCCGGCTAAACCAAAATCGCAGTTTACCGAAGACACAAGTATTTATGGCCCACTATGCATGAATATTGATGTAATTCGTTCTGCAATACGCTTCCCATCTTTGGAAAAAGGCGAAAATGTGGTTATTCCACGTATAGGCGCATACAATATGACCCAATGGCTACAGTTTATAACCTACAGGCCAAATATTGTACTAATTGACCAAGAAGGAAAAACTCATGTGATTCGCAAAAAGGAAACAATGGATACATTTAAAGCGCAGGAAATAAGTCCTAAATATTTGGGATAAATGATAATTTCTGTATTAAACCTCGTATCTGTCTGATTTCATTGTAAAAGAATGAAGTATTATACAATAAATTTCTGTTTTTAAACTCATGTATAAATGATAAAAAAGCAAGACATCAAATTTGTTATTGATAGCATATTACATAGCTATTCAAAAGTATTTTTTGCAGAGAACAAACTTCTTGGATTGATTTTAGTCTTAATTAGTTTTTTTGATTATTGGTCAGGCTTAATGGGAATGCTAGCAGTGATTACTGTAATAATTGCAGCAAAAACACTCAAATTTGATGAGGAGTTTATTCAAAATGGTGCATTAGGTTTTAATTCATTACTAATAGGATTAGGAATTGGCTTATACTTTCAAGTTTCAATCAATTCACTCGTTTTTACGGCTCTATTTGCATTATTAGGTTTATTCCTAACTATGGCTACATGGGGTTTTATGGCAAAATATGCCCTCCCATTTTTAAGTATTCCATTTCTAATAGGGATGTGGATAGTTACAGCCAGTTTTGGCAGTTTAGATAATTTTGGAATTAGCGAACGTGGTATTTATTCCCTAAACGAGCTATATTCCTTTGGTGGAGTAGAATTGGTG
>DAOVUO010000027.1 GCA_030632545.1 Bacteroidales bacterium | reverse complement strand
TGTAATCTCATATAGATAGTAAGTGTTATTTATAAAACGTAGTTCTGTCCCTTTTTTCTTATGTTTTAATGCCCATTCTGGATGTTTTGTCATAGTTTTCATATTACGTAATTAGACAATTGCAAAATAACATAAAAAAAATCAAATCCAAGTAGAATCGGAATTGTAGTATTATAAAAAGGTTTTGTATTGCTATTTTTCATTATTTTTCCCCTTTTTGGGTTTTATTTGCTTGGGCTCTTTTGATTTTTCAAGCTTCTTAATGCTATCGGCAACGGGTAAATCTTCGGGCATGGTGCCACCAATTTCTTGAATAATTCGGCGTACTTTTTTCCCTATTTCAAAGTGAGTTTTATTGGCTTTTTGTTTTCCTTTAATATTGTCTTTTCTCAATTTGTCTTCCGTTTGTGTGGCACGGAAAAGATTTGCTGCCAATTCGGTACTTCCCATGTGGTCGAGTATTTGCTGGCTCTTTTTTAAGCCTTTTGTTTGGTGTATTCCTTTAGCGTCAAGTCCGCCATACAAGCCCATGTATCCATGATTCTGAAAAATAGCATATTCGTAAGGCTGGATTACACCTGCATCTTTTGCGGCATCGGCCAATTGCAAATTGTGCTTTTTCATTTCGCTGCGCAAAAATAGCCTGCGCTCATCTTCCGAACTCAGTCGGTTGTACTCGTCCATTTGCTGTATTTCCTGCAAACGGGTTTGTACTGCAAAATAAGTTTGGCCTTGTGCCACTACTTTTTTGCTTGGGTCGGCATTTTGCACTATCAAGTAACAGGCGTAGCGAGAGAGCTTTACACTTGGATGAGATTGAATTGAGCCTTTTCCATGATTTATCTCCTCGAGGTAATCCTCGAAGTGTTCCTCAACTTGTTGTCCACTATTTATACAGGCTTCTTTTGCTCTTTCAACCACTGGTAAAAAATGTCGGAATTCTGAATACTCAAGTATTTTAGAAAGTTTACGAGCTCCCCAAAATTCATTTCCGTTTTCGTCATGTTCCTTTATCTGTTCAAAAACAGTGATGTTTGGTTTTTCTATATCGTTATTCATATCGTTTGGTTTAATCCATTAATTCTTTTAAATAAATGTCCATTTGAGTTGGCGATTGCTCTATTGTAATCTTTTTTGTCGCATCATGCCATAAAATTCCAGTAATTTTATACTGATTAGCATAATCTTCTTCAGGAAAAAAATCAAAACTAAAATTCAAATGATGCTTTGGTTTTTGTTCCAATGCTTTACATTGTGCATTAATTTTTGTAATAATTTCAGACTCACTTTGTGCGCTCACACAAGGTATAACTAATTAATAAAATAATAAATATTGAAACTCTTTTCATAGGTAAAAATTTTGAACTCAAGATACAAAAAATACATTAATTCATTCAGCCCTGTTAACTAATTTATATGGATAGTACTCACTAAACTTATAATATACTCAATATCAAAAATTAATGACTCTGCCGAGACCGTAGCTCCTGAAATTGCATCAATATTTTTCCCATAAACAATTGTTTTCGAAACATTATAGCCTTTAAACTTGCTAAGCCAAAACTTATTCATTATTTCATGTCCGTGAGTAGCTTGATAGTCAAAAATTTTAACTTGCAAAATCTTAAAATCATTATCTAATAGCATGAAATATTTAAAGTATTCATAATCTCCTTCTGCAAAATTCAATTGCTTAATATTTTTGCAACCTCCAGCTCGACATGTATTACATTTTCCTATATATAAATAGCCAATTAATTGCTGATTATTAGACACTTTATAAAACACTCCCTTTTTATATCCTGATTCAAATATACTTAAGTCCTTAAACGTCAGCTGACTACTTTCTGTTTTCCACACGGACTCTGCAATTCGCCAAAATGATTTAGGGAAATTGTCCCTATCATCTTGACTAGTTAGAGAAATAAAAAAATGAATGCTTAGCAATAGAAATATTTTCATAGTATTTAAATTAAAACGAAAATCCAGTTCCTAAATTTAGACTTGTAGTCCATTTCGCATTAGCATCATTATAAACGTTCTGAATATCGACCTTAAAAGCTATCTTTAGATTAGGTTTCCACGATAAACCGTTAGTAATACTTTTAACATGGTAAGCAGAATTTGCAGATAAATCATTTTCCATTTTATACTGAGTATCAAACTCTTCAAATCGAGAAAATAAAATCAACGAGCCATTTTCCTTCTCCATTTTATTCAATACATTATAGGCTAATTCGAAATAAAAGCCAAAAACCTGCTTTGCTAAATAGTCTACGTCACTATATCCTGCAAATTCATTATATGCAGCAGAATTAGAAAATTCAATTCCATAAACCTGAACTCTAGCCTCAAGAGCTTTTATATTTACTCGAGAATTAAAGCTCAATAAATTGATACCAACTCTTGACGAATCAACAGTTTCAATCGCAGAATTTTCTAAAATCAAAGTTTGAGATTTACCGAAATAATTCGCCAGACCAATTGTAATATAGGGTAAGCCATAAAATTCTATTGCTGAAACAAAATTTGGTGAACTCATAAAACTCTCGGCACCTTTTTGACGAGCTTTACGCAATGGATATTGTGCTCCTAAATGTGCTACACCATCAAAACCATTAAATCCATTTAGTACATACACTTGATATTTAAGCATTAAACTTGCAAAATTTCCAGAAAATCCTGCCCCAATTTCACGCCATGTTGTAGGAACCACATACTTGTCAATCAATGGCCTATTCACACTATTAAAAGTATTTGGCTCATGGTATTCATTAATTATTCCTACTGGAACAAGTAATAAACCTGCTCTAAAATTTACATTTTTATGTAGTTTATGTTGCACCCAAAGTTGCTCAACATATACTTCTTTAACGTGCTCAAATTCAATTTCAGAAAACAAGCGAGTCTTACCAGAAAACGAATAATCACCAGTTAATACGAATCGTGGAACATCCAAATAAGCGAGAGAATTTTTATCTAATTTTTTATTAAAAGTAAATTCGCCGTAACCTCCTAATATTAATTGATTAGCCTCAACATTTGCTTTTTCTTGAGCAAATAAAAAATACGACAATAGAAGTAATTGTACTGTAAATATTGCTTTTTTATACATGATAATTTATTTTAATTTATGCGACAAAGCTACAACATATTTAAAGACCTTAAAATCCCTATTTATTGTGATTTGACAAAACACAAATCAACATAACACACTATAATAAAAACATTTAAAAACAATTTAAAAAACTAAATTCCAAATCCAACGAAAAAATTTAACTTTGAAATCTGTAATCAAGAAAATAAATTATGGCTAGCAAAAAATATCCTAATAAAAAGAGAGTTCAGCCTACAAAGAAAAAACAAGCAATTAAACCAAAACTTAACTTACTTGAAAACTTAGATCTCTTTTTTGAAAAAAAAACAACGTTGGTTTTCTGGCTAGGTCTGGGAATTGCGTTGTTATTTAGCCTATTATTATTCGACCTAAAAGTAAGCGTTGGAGGCGACGATGCAGCTTATTTAATCCGTGCATCAGATTTTGCCACAGACTTTATATATCCAGCATACCAAGGGCCACTTTATCCATTTCTCTTAAGTCCAATTATTGCATTATTTGGTTTAAAATTAGGAATACTAAAATTAAGTTCTTTAATTTTTATGCTTTTAGCATTATTTGTATTCTATTATGCTTTCAGAAAAAGGGTTGCACCAAGTATTTTGGCTTTAAGCTTTATAATAATGAGTGGAAATGCCTATTTACTTTACTATTCTAGCCAAACATATTCCGAAGCACTTTTTATGCTATTGCAATCATTATTACTATTAGTGGTTTTTAAAAACTTTATTGATAACGAAAAAATTAGTTGGAAAGATTTTACTCTTATTGGGCTAATTTTATTTTTGATGACTATAACCAAAAACATAGGTTTTATAGCGTTATTAGCTGTTATAGCCTATTTTTCGATAAATAAGCAATGGAAAAATGCTGCATTCTCAAGCGTTTCGTTTGTTGGTTTCATTGGACTTTGGGAAATTATCAAACGTATTGTTTGGAGTACATCCGAGCTTCAAATGTCGTCGCAAGCGTCTACTTTATTTCTGAAACATCCTTACGACCCAACACAAGGAAAAGAAGATTTAGTAGGTTTTTTCATGCGATTTATTGAAAACTCAAACATATATCTTTCCAAGCACTTATTAACTTTCTTTGGTTTTCGTCCAGAAATTACTCAAACAATGCCTATTCTAACAATTATTGTTTATAGTTTTTTCTTTTTAGCTCTATATTTTGCCTTCAAACAAAACAAATATTTACTTTTTACTGGATTCTACCTATTATTTATGCTTGGTGCAACTTTTTTTGCACTACAAACAATTTGGGATGGTCGTCGGCTTATTTCACCTTACTATATTCCTAGTTTATTGTTTTTATTTTCTGGGATATACTACTTATTTACCCTTAAAAAAACCAAACTATATTCGTTAGTTTTTCCAGTAATAGCACTGATATTCATTTTTGTAAGCTATAAAATTAGTCTTGAAAAAATAGATAAGAACAGCATAAATCTAAGGCAAAATTTTAAAGGCAATACAACTTATGGACTTTCGCCCGATTGGCAAAATTACATAAAAATGAGTAAATGGGCTGCTGAAAACGTGACTGTAGATGTAAAAATTGGAGCAAGAAAACCGTCCATTTCATTTGTTAATACAGGCAGACGTTTTCATGGTATGTACAAAGTTCCTGTACTCCATTTAGATAGTTTAATAAAAAAATGCAGTCAATTACGAACCGAATATATCATTATTGAAACTAATCAGTGGGAAAATAAATCTAATTTACAGAACTATTATCTACAAATTCAAAAATATAATATTGGCTATTTAACCGAATTTTGGAAACCTGATGGTGCTTCAAGCGCACAAAAATCTGTCGTATTTGAAGTATATGAAATAACTGAAAAAGCAAAGCCTATTTTTGAAATTTTAGAAAATAGTAAACTTGTATATATCAAAAATATTGATGATTTATTAAAACAAAGAAAGCAATTAAAAGAAAAAATGCCTGACTGGACAATAAACTATATTGTTACTGCACCTGATGATTTACTTCAAAATTTATACGATAATAATGTACGCTACGTAATTATGGCAAATTTGAGGAAGTATGAGCAACAAAAATCGGAATATACAATAAATACTGTACGCCGTTATCTGTTTTATATTCAACGGAAATACCCATTCAAAATACGTCAGGTACACAAAATTGGAAAAGATGAAGAAGCATACCTTTTTGAAATACTTTAGCTAATGAACAAACTAGAATCAAAAATTAATAACGAAATTGAGCATGGAAAGAAAATTAGCTCAAATGCTGATGAAATATGGGGCTGGGCTAGTCCAGCAGGACAATTAAGAGCAGAGCGGCGAGCTAATTATTTTGTAAATCTTGGAAAAATTAATTCACAATCAAAAGTGCTAGAAATTGGTTGCGGAACAGCTATTTTTACTGAAAAAATTTACAATAAAACAAAAGCAAAAATTACGGCAATTGATATCTCGGAAGATTTGCTGAATCAAGCCAAAAAAAAGCTCCCCGAAGTTATTTTTAAAATTGATGATGCAATGAATTTGAGTTTTGAAGATAATTATTTCGATCTCGTTTATGGAAGTTCAATTCTTCATCATTTAGATTTTGAAAAATCTCTTTCAGAAATATTTAGAGTATTAAAACATGGTGGAATTGTAATTTTTGCAGAGCCAAACATGATTAATCCACAAATTTTTGTGCAAAAAAACATTCCATTTATTAAGCGGTGGATGGGTGATTCACCAGATGAAACAGCAATAGTGCGCTGGAAATTAGCCAAGCTATTAAAAAGCCTATCATTTTCGGCCATTAAAATATTTCCCTACGATTTTTTACATCCTGCAATACCAAAACCACTTATAAATTTTGTGAAAAAAACTGGTGAATTGATAGAAAAGCTTCCAATTTTAAAAGAAATTGCAGGCTCTGTCGTTATATATGCAGAAAAACCCAAAAAATAATTTATGAAAACATTATTAAGCTCTCTCATAATTTTGTTTAGCATTTCTATAATAAATGCTCAAACTTGGTCGGATAATATGTATAAAGACCATACATTTAGAACTTTCGAAAAACTTAATGCTGCAAATAAAAATATTAATTTTAAAAATATTGACTATAAACTACTAAATGCAGCTATTTTCTTTGAAACAAACAGACAAAGAAAAAAATACAGCAAAGAACGTTTTGGCCATTCCATTGCCCTCGAAAAATCGGCTCAAACACACTCCAAAGACATGGTGGTCAAGTCATTTTTTAGTCATACAAGCAAAGTAAAAAGTAGGAAAAAACTTTCGCAACGACTTACGTATGGCGGATTACAAAAATATTATGCCGCTGGCGAAAACATTGCCATGACAAGCTCTACATCAACTACATACTTAGCTTTAGCCAAAGATTTAGTGAATATTTGGATGAAATCGCCTGGACATAGAAAAAACATACTAAATCCCGATTTTAAATTCATGGGTTGTGGTGCTTATTTCTATAAGCAAAATGCTGTTTACGCAACTCAAGTTTTTTCTGATATGAGAGCTAAAAATGACATTATTTATGATATTCCTAAATTAAAAAAATAGACTAATAATATGAATATACTAGAGAATAAAGTAGTTTGGATAACAGGCGCTTCTTCAGGAATTGGGGAAGAGTTAGCCTATGCCTTTGCTAAAGAAAATACAAAAATAATTCTTTCAGCAAGAAGGCAAAAAGAACTGGAAAGAGTAATGAATAATTGCACTAATCAGGAAAATATTAAAATATTGTCTTTGGATTTAGCTAAGCACGATGAATTAAATGAAAAAACAATTCAAGCTATTGCCCTTTTTGGACAAATTGATATTTTAATAAATAATGGCGGAATAAGCCAAAATGCAATTGCTACCGAAACCAATATTGATATTGATAAGCGAATAATGGACATTAACTACTTTGGGAGCATTATTCTAACTAAAAATGTATTACCAGCTATGCTAGAACGTAAAATGGGGCATATAATTACAGTTACAAGCTTATTAGGAAAATTTGGGACAGCCTATCGCACAGGATATTCTGCCTCCAAACATGCATTACATGGTTTTTTCGATTCATTACGTTCAGAGGTTTACAAACAAAATATTCAAATTTTGCTTGTAGTTCCGGGTTTTATTAAAACTAATATTTCAATAAATGCGCTCTCTTCTGATGGTAGTCCAACAAACAAAATGGATCCTGGTCAGGAAAATGGAATACTTCCCGAGGAACTAGCAATAAAAATGATTGATGCCATAAAAAATAACAAAGAAGAAATTTTGGTTGGTGGAAAAGAAAAAATCGGCGTTTTATTAAAACGTTTTTTTCCAAAATTCTTTTCGAAATTTATTAGAAAACAAGAAGTTAGATAGTCGTTTTTGTTTACAATTACGAAAACTTTGTCAGATTCTTACGAAACTTTGTCAAAGTTTTGTCTTTAAAATCACATTTCTGTAAAGTACATTTGTGGGCTACGTAAAGAACTTTGACAGAGCTCTTTATGTAAAATTGACTAAAATAGGTAATTAAAAAAGCCAGATATTTTAAAATAGCTGGCTTTTCTATATATTTTAGTACGCTCAATTAGGCAACTTTATACTCTTCTTCTACAATATCTTCTAAACTGTCTAATGCAAAACGTTCAGGGTATTTAGCATTTATACCTTCGTAATGAGCATTAACTTGCTTCATAACAGTCAATAAATCTTGGCTACTGTCGATAACACCTTTAATTTGCATTTCTTTTAATTTAAAATCCAAACCTACTACTACTATCGGAATACCAGCCTCGTGAGCAATATGATAAAAACCTTTTCTCCAACGTGTAACTCTTTTTCTAGTTCCTTCTGGAGACAAAAGAATATGCATGTTTTCATGTCTGTCCAAAACACTTTTAACTTGCTGTGTTACACTGACATGCTTATTTTTTCTATCAACAGGTAAAGCGTGTAACAAACGCATTACTATATTCCATGGAAATTTAAACAACTCTTTTTTAGCTAGTACATTATATTTAACTCCTACAATGTTTATAAAAATTTTGCCTAACACTGCGTCAAAATTACCAGTATGCGAAGCTAAAATTACCACCGACTTTTTAAGCGTTGGGAATTGTCCATTTATTTTCCATCCCAATAAGAAAAAAATTAACTTTGAAAACCATCTCATAAAACATTCTTTTATTTTATTTCAATACAAAAGTACAGTGAAAAAAATGATAGAAATAATTTTAGTGACAGACTACATCAAAAAGGGAACAATGCCAACTTGTAGTGGTGAATAACACAAATAAATAACTCAAGATTAGAGAAATAACATTTTACATATTTTTACTTTAGTGGCGAATCACATGCAAAAAGTGACATAATTACATGGTTCTACTACCAATTTCGTGGATAACTAATTTTAAATATGAAAACAGTGATTAAACATAATATTCATTGATTATCTGCTTAACTGTTTATTTGTTTACAAGTTAAACCATACAAACTTAAGATAAAAGTAATTATTACTATTTTAATCAATTAAACGAATAAACAGTTAAAACATCATTATATCCCACAAAATTTGCAGTGCCACCGAAATTTGAATCCCTACCCACGAAATTGGTAGTGTAACCAATTATATTAATTGTTTCAATTCATTAATGTAATTTCGCGAAACTGGGACAGAAAAATCCAAATCTTCGAGATGAACTTTTACTCCTTGCGAATTACCTTCAAACTTATCAATATACTTTACATTATTAATACTTGTTCGATGGCACTTAAAAATAAAACTAAATTCTTTTAACCTCTCTTCAGCTTTTTTCAAACTGCATCTCAACATCTTATGAGACAACATGCCATTTTCGACCCAATAAATATCAATATAATTATTAGCAGATTTTACTAATCTTAAAGCATTAAGGTCAATTTCTAATACCTCCTGCTGGTATTCTGATTCAAAAGTAAAATTTGTCTTTTGCAAATTCATTTTTTGCATCAATTTATTATTCAAGGCCAAAGCACTTTGCAAATTCATTCTCAACAGTCTATTTTGATTTATTACTATCAAAATTGATATTGGAACTGCACTAAACAAAAATATTGTTCCTATTTGATAAACTGAAATCTGAACTATATCAGTATATTGAAAATAGAGAAAATAACCAGTTGCAACAGAAAACAAAATCCAAATATTCCAAAAAATCTCTTTTTTTATATCCCAATCATTGTTAAGTAACATTTTTTGTAAAAAAGAAGGCAATACTAACAAATTGAAACTTAACGAAACAAAAGTGACTAATGCAAAACCAATCATAAACTTCATTTTTGAAGCAAACATTAATGATTTAATGTCGAATGGCTGAAAAACAAGCAAAACCAAAAAAATAAGTACACTTATAAAAGAGACTATTTTTGCATTATGCATTAAATCGTTATTAAACGGATAGGATTTATTTAGATACTTTATTATTGCCGATATTTTCATAATTTTAGCAAAAATATAGTTTTCATCGGAAAAATCAAGTTTATAAAAGAATAACTTTTTTTAATATTTAATTATCATTAATATTTATGAATATTTCAGACAAAATCAAACTAATAATTATTGTATTTATTTCAATTATTTCAAGCAAAAGCTATGCTCAACCTAAATTTCCACCAGAAAGGCCAAAACTAGTTGTAGGGATTATAGTAGATGGGTTTAGATACGACTATATTCAGCGATATTGGAATAAATTTGGCGAAAAAGGCTTTAAAAAAATTATTTATAGTGGCACTTTTTTTCAAAATCACAAAAATCAACAATTAATAAACGAAAATGAGGTTTGCTATGCAAATATTGCAACAGGATCTTATGCTTCATCACACGGCATTATTGATTCTGATTGGTATAATAGACTTTCGGAAGAAGTTGTTAGCTCAAAATTTAAAGAAAACAAAAGCTGACTAAATGGCTCTACAGAAAGAGAAAAACACAATAGTTTAGCTCTTTTGGCCTCAACACTAGGCGATGAATTAAGCTATTCCACCAATAAACAATCTAAAATTATAGCAATTGGTTTAGACGCACCAGCACCAAGTATTTTAGCTGGTCATTCGGGTTCCAAAGCCTATTGGTTAGATTATAAAACAGGTTTATGGACAAGCTCAAAATACTATACCGATAGCTTACCATCGTGGTTGATTGAATTTAATAATAAAAAATTAGCCGATATATATTTAGCCAAACAATGGACAACTTTGTTACCACTAGACGAATATACCGAAAGCATAATGGATGATAATGAATATGAACGAGGTTTTGGACGTTTTCATAAAGAATTTCCACATAATCTACTCAAATTAGCCAATAGTCAGGAAAAATACGCTATTTTGAACCAAACTCCTTACGGAAATATTTATTCAAAAGACTTGGCCATTTATACCATTTTGAACGAAAAACTTGGTAAAGATGATAATCCTGATTTACTTTACTTGGCACTTACATCTGGCGATGGAGTTTCATCAAGATTTCATCCTTTATCGGTAGAAACAGAAGATTTTTACCTACGACTTGATAAAGATTTGGAACATTTTATTGAATTTATTGAATCGGAAGTAGGCATGGAAAACACCCTAATTTTTATTACTGGTACTCACGGAATGGCACTTCCGCCAGATTATTTAGCTAAAAATAATTTTGATGTTGACTATTTTGATGCCTCTAAAATTATGGGTATTCTAAAAAGTTACCTTAAAGCAATATATGGCAAAGGCAATTGGATAAAATACTATAATCATCAACAACTGTACTTAAATAGAGAATTAATACGAAAAAGTGGATTTACATTAAAAGAATTTCAATTAAGTATTACTGATTTTCTGGTTCAGGTATCTGGAATTTCCCAAGCAATTGGTTCTTTAACCTTAGAATCTGGTGAGTTTTCAAATGGAAATCTAAAAAAATTCCAAAATTCATATCAACAAAAACGTTCTGCTGATATCTTTATTAATCTATCCCCTGGTTGGTGCGAAAAGCCTTACTACAGAGACGAGCAACGAATGTTCTCATATAATTCAACTTACCAATACGATATTCATGTACCTCTAATTTGGTATGGGTGGAAAGTAAAACGAAAAAGAATTAATACTTTTTCGGAACCAATAGATATTGCGCCAACAATTGCGAATTTTTTGATGTGTTCGTGGCCAAATGCAACTCAAGGAAAACCTCTAAACGACATTATTTTACAAAATAAAAAGCCATAAAAAAAATGCAATCTGAAAAAAAAATAGGTGTTATTTTAGTATTTGTACTTTTTTTTATTCAAACAATTACAAATGCACAAGAAACTTACTGGGTATTTCTAAAAGATAAAGCAGGTTCAAGCTTTTTGCCACATGAGTATTTCGACATTAAAGCTATTGAAAGACGTGTAAATTCAGGCATTCCAATTATAGACAGTAGTGATTTTCCTATAAATCAAGTTTACTTAAAAACAATTCAATCTGTTGCTGATTCAGTAATATTTGCTTCAAGATGGCTAAATGCTATCGGTATTGAAGCTAATTCAACACAAATATCATACATACAGAAATTAAATTTTATAAAAAACATCAAAAAAATTAATTGTGAAGCAATATTATGCACTCACTTTTACGATACAACTCTAACAATCAGTGAAAAATCACTTCTTAAAAAACAAACAAGTCATTTGGAAGCAAATTTCTTTTCAAGAAATAATTATAATGGAAAAGGTATTAGAATAGCAGTTTTTGATGGAGGTTTCCCGGGTGTTAATCAAATTCCAGTTTTTGAACACATTATACAGAACAAAAAAATTCTGGCTACTTATGATTTTGCAAGAAAACGCGAAAATGTATTTCAAAACAATCCTCATGGAACAGCAGTATTATCGTGTATTGCTGGTAAATCAGGTAATACAAATTTGGGTTTAGCTCCCGAAGCTGAATTTCTTCTTGCACGAACTGAGATAAATAGAGAGCCAAAACAGGAAGAAATATATTGGGTGGCAGCATTAGAATGGGCAGACAAACACGGTGTTCAAATAGTTAGCAGCTCTTTAGGTTATACTTATCATCGCTATATTCCTGAAGAAATGGATGGGGAAACAAGTATTGTTGCAAAAGCTGCACAAATGGCTGCTTCTAAAGGCATTCTAATTGTTAATTCAATGGGAAATGATGGAAACAATGAATGGAAAGTCTTATCAACCCCTGCAGATGCAGATAGCATAATTTCGGTTGGTGCTGTAGACCCAAAAACATTGTATCATAGTAACTTTAGCTCATTTGGCCCAACTGCCGATTTCCGACTAAAACCAAATGTTGTTGCCAATGGAAAAGTTATAGCGGCTGGTCAAAAAGGCTTAAAAACATTTACTGGAACTTCTTTTTCTACTCCGCTAATAAGTGGTTTTGCTGCATGTGTGTGGCAAATGCACCCCGAATAC
>DAOVUO010000278.1 GCA_030632545.1 Bacteroidales bacterium | reverse complement strand
TGGCCCATGTCCAGAATATACAATTGTTTCATCGGGATATTCAAAAAGTTTTTTTCTAATACTATGCATTAATACATCGTAATCGCCCTTTGGCAAATCCGTTCGGCCAATGCTTCCTTTAAACAAAACATCACCAACTATGGCAAAAGGTTCAGCAGCATAATAAAGGCCGATACTACCAGGCGAATGCCCAGGTAAATGATATACGGCAAGAAACTCATCACCTAATTTTAAGGTATCACCCTCAACCAAATATTTATCTACCTTAGGAGATTTAGTAGCATCCATGCTATAATAATTGGCACTAGCGACCAAATTTTCAATAATAAATTCATCCTCTGCATGCGCATACAAATCAACACCATAAGTTGCTTTCACGAAACTATTTCCCAAAATATGATCAAAATGCCCGTGAGTATTAACTAAATAAAGAGGCTTCAAATTATTTTCGCTAATAAAATCACTTAGCATTTTTTCCTCTTCTCTCGAATTACAACCAGGATCAACAATGGCACAATCACCATTTTTTGCATATAAAATATATGTATTTTCCTGCAATGGATTAAATACAAATCTTTTTACTTCAATCATTTAGTTTAAACCTTTAAGTAATGGCACAAATAAAAAATTACCAAATTCTTTCGTTTCAAAATCAGTTTCTGTAAGTCTAATAACTCGTGTCATTATTTGCACATTTCTATCACCAACCGGACAAACTAATCGACCACCTATTCTCAATTGGGTCAATAAATCCTCAGGAATACTAGGTGCTCCAGCAGTAATTATAATACTATCAAATGGGCCATACTTTGGTAATCCTTTGTAACCATCACCATAAAAACATTGCACTTTTTTATAACCAATAGAAGGTAAAAAATACAATAAATGTGCATACAATTCTTTCTGCCGCTCTATCGAATATACTCTTGCTCCTACTTCGGCCAAAACTGCTGCTTGATAACCAGAGCCAGTACCCACTTCTAAAACTTTGTCGAATGACTTAACATCAAGCAATTCTGTTTGAAATGCCACCGTATATGGCTGAGAAATAGTCTGTCCTGCATTTATTGGTAAAGCTTCATCATCATAAGCTCTATGTTCAAGATAATCCTCCATAAACAAATGCCTAGGGACAGCTCCAATTGCGTTAAGTACAGCTTCGTTCGAAATTCCTTTCTGCCTAATTATTTCAACTAAACGAACTCTTTGTCCTTGATGTATATATTCATCGCTTCGGTTCATAGGAAGGCAAATTTAGTTAAATCTTTTGTATATACTACCACAAAACAAAATTCTATTATAAGTTTTATTCTTTTGACTTTAGGAAAGCATTATACCCTTGTGATTCAATACCAACAGGCGTTCCATCACGAGAAATAAGTAAAAAACCCTCAGCCTCATCAACCATAGTTCCAATAACAGTAAAATCGGGACTATTTTTTATCTTGTCGTAATCATCCGGATTAATTGTAAACAAAAGCTCGTAATCTTCGCCACCACTCATAGCGCAAACAGTTGGGTCTAAATTCATTTCCTTAGCTAAGTTAATAGTTTCGGGAGCAATAGGAATTTTTTCTTCAACAATTTTAGCCCCTAGTTTTGAGCCAAAACCAATATGCATTATTTCCGACGATAATCCATCCGAGACATCAATCATAGCCGTAGGCATAAGTTTCAAGTCCTTAAAAATTTCATAAATATCACCTCTTGCAATAGGTTTTAACTGCCTTCCTAAAATATAGTCGTTACCGTCTAAACTTGGTTGAATCCCAGGATTTGCATTAAAAATTTCCTTTTCACGCTCAAGCAGTTGCAAACCCATATAAGCACCACCCAAATCGCCAGTAACGCAAACCAAATCGCCCTTACTAGCTGTATTTCTGTATACAATTTCATTTTTGTTTGCTCTACCAATTGCAGTTATGCTAATAATTAAACCACTTTGTGATGAGGTAGTATCCCCACCTACTAAATCAACACCAAATTTCTCACAAGCTAATAATATCCCATCATATAACGCATCTATTGCTTCAACAGTAAATCTACTCGAAACGGCAATTGCAACAGTAATTTGCTCGGGTTTAGCATTCATGGCGTATACATCCGACAAATTAACCATTACAGCCTTATAACCAAGATGCTTAAGCGGCACATACACTAAATTAAAATGTACATTTTCCAAAAGCATATCAGATGTTACTATAATTTGGTCTTTATTATAGTCTAGTACTGCTGCATCATCCCCTACTCCTTTTAGTGTAGATATATTATTTAGCTTAATTTTTTCACTAATTCTTTGAATCAAACCAAATTCGCCTAATTCAGACAATTGGGTCAAGTTATCTTTATTGCTCATCGTTAAATATCATTTAAAATATTCAGGAAAATTAGAAAAATGTGGAATAGTTTTTTATTTTTGTCATCAATTTAGATTTAATCTAAATTAAATCAAGGGAAATAATACATAAAAAATACAATAATGGCGAGTGATGATGATAAAATAATAGACGAACTCTTAAATAAAGAATACGAAGCTGGATTTATCACCGAAATTGAAACGGAAACATTTCCTAAAGGCTTAAATGAAGATATAATAAAAGCACTTTCTAAGAAAAAAGAAGAGCCCGAGTTTATGACTGAATTTAGGCTAAATGCTTACCGAAAATGGCTAAAAATGGAAGAGCCTAATTGGGCTTTACTAAACTATAAAAAACCAAATTTTCAGGATTTAAGTTATTATTCAGCACCTAGTAATCTGCCTAAATACAACAGCTTAGACGAAGTTGACCCAGAACTTATTGACACATTTAATAAACTAGGAATTTCGCTTGATGAGCAAAAAATGCTGGCAGGTGTTGCTGTAGATATTGTATTTGATAGTGCCTCGGTACATACAACGTTTAGAGCAGAACTTGAAAAATTAGGTATTATTTTTTGTAGTATAAGCGATGCCATTAAAGAACACCCTAAATTAGTTTCAAAATATTTAGGAAGTGTTGTTCCTGTAAGCGACAATTTTTATGCTGGCCTAAATTCATCTGTTTTTTCCGATGGCTCATTCGCATATATTCCAAAAGGTGTTCGTTGCCCTGTTGAGTTATCCACATATTTTAGAATTAACCAAGGAAATACTGGCCAGTTTGAGCGCACACTAATTATTGCTGATGAAGGAAGTTATGTAAGTTATTTAGAAGGCTGCACAGCACCGCAAAGAGATGAGAATCAACTCCATGCAGCTATTGTCGAAATAATTGCTTTAAAAGATGCAGAAGTCAAATATTCAACTGTTCAAAATTGGTATCCAGGAAATAAAGAAGGTATTGGAGGTGTATATAATTTTGTAACCAAACGAGGAATTTGCAAAGGTGACAATTCAAAAATATCTTGGACACAAGTTGAAACAGGGTCGGCCGTAACATGGAAATACCCCAGCACAATATTAAAAGGAGATAATTCTATTGGAGAATTTTATTCTGTTGCGGTTACAAAAAACTATCAGCAAGCCGATACAGGAACAAAAATGATTCATATTGGAAAAAACACCAAGAGTACAATTATATCCAAAGGTATTTCAATGGGAAAAAGCAATAACTCATATAGAGGTTTAGTAAAAATCACCCCAAAGGCTCATAATGCTAGAAATTACTCACAATGTGACAGTTTGCTAATTGGCGATAAATGTGGTGCACATACATTTCCGTATATTGATGTTGATAATCCATCAGCAATCGTTGAACACGAAGCAACTACATCAAAAATAGCAGAAGACCAAATTTTCTACTTAAACCAACGTGGACTCGACAACGAAAATGCAGTTAGTTTAATAGTAAATGGTTTTGCAAAAGAAGTTTTAAATCAGCTTCCAATGGAATTTGCAGTGGAAGCACAAAAATTACTTGCACTAACGATGGAAGGCAGTGTTGGTTAATAAATTACGAATTTTAAGATAATAATAATACAGACAATAATACCATGCTAAGTATAAAGAATTTAAAAGCAAAAATTGAGGATAACGAGATTCTAACAGGGATTAATTTAGAAGTTAAAGCTGGAGAAGTTCACGCAATTATGGGTCCAAATGGCTCAGGAAAAAGTACTTTAGCCTCAGTTTTGGCTGGTAGAGAAGTTTTTGAAGTTACAGAAGGTGAAGTTACTTTTGATGGCAAAAATTTATTAGAAATGAAACCTGAAATAAGAGCTAGGGAAGGATTATTCTTAGCATTTCAATATCCAATAGAAATACCAGGTGTTTCAATCACAAATTTTCTTAGAGCTGCAGTTACAGAAACTCGAAAACACAGAAAACTACCTGAATTAAAGCCAGCTCAATTTCTTAAATACATGAAAGAAAAAAAAGCCTTAGTTGAATTAAACGAAAACTTAGCAGGAAGAGCTGTAAATGTAGGTTTTTCGGGTGGTGAGAAAAAGAAAAATGAAGTTTTTCAAATGGCAATGCTTGAGCCAAAACTTGCTATTTTAGACGAAACCGATTCAGGACTAGATATTGACGCTCTTAAAATTGTTGCTAACGGAGTGAACAAGCTAAAATCAAAAGATAATGCCACAATTGTAATTACGCATTATCAGCGATTGCTAGATTACATAGTACCAGATGTTGTTCACGTACTTTACAACGGTAAAATTGTAAAAACAGGCGGAAAAGAATTAGCCTTAGAATTAGAAGAAAAAGGTTACGATT
>DAOVUO010000036.1 GCA_030632545.1 Bacteroidales bacterium | reverse complement strand
CTTCGAATCATCAGATTTTCGCAAAAGTAAGTCGCCAGTTTGGTAAAAAATCCCATCATTTCTGAAAAGCTTGATATGAGTGTAGCGAGAGAGCTGGCTTGGACTGCCGACCTTCCCGATAATAACCGGGACACACTAAACAATTTGAGAACAAAAAAAACCCTTCATTTCTGAAAGGCTTTTTGTAGCGAGAGGCAGGGTTGAACTGCCGACCTCATGATTATGAATCATGCGCTCTAACCAACTGAGCTACCTCGCCATCATTTCAAATATTTAGTCAAAAAAAAATGACTAGTTATTTTGCTTTATTTTTTCTAAAGCGAGTGCAAAGATATGCGCTTTTTTATTTTTACAAAATATTTTTACTGTTTATTTTAAGGATGT
This sequence comes from Bacteroidales bacterium, assembly GCA_030632545.1. Taxonomy (GTDB): domain Bacteria; phylum Bacteroidota; class Bacteroidia; order Bacteroidales; family DYOH01; genus DYOH01. The sequence goes on along the minus strand of DAOVUO010000036.1, from coordinate 11,447 downwards.
GCCATATAATACACTTTCAATTTGCCATCACCTTTTTTAAACCAATGAGGCAGCGCATATTGATATCCGCCATTACTTACAGGCATTCTTTTAAGAATTTCTGCATGAAGCATATATTCAACATTCTCTTCAATATACGATTCTAATTTATCTATTTCCTCTTTTCCTAAATCCATGTGTTTTAAGGCATGGCTGACAAATTCTTTAACCGTATGTAATTTTTTTGTCTTATTAAGCGAATGCATAATAGAAGTCTGCCATTTATTGCTGAGCTCAGTATCTTCATTATCATCTTCACTTTCTTCAAGATCGTCTTCTTCTGTCGAATCTGAAAATTTGTATGTTGATAAATATTCAGGTTTTAAATCGCCATTGCGTAAAAACCATGGCGAATAACCATAAAATACTTCATTATTTTCCAATATCTTACTTACAACAATTTCTTGCTTATCTAATTCCTCAAGCGTATTTTTAATGTTAAGGCTAATATCATCCTTAGGAAAAGCTTTTAGGTTATATGCTCTAACAGCTATGTCAACAAGCATTTCAACCGACATTATTTCATTTTGATTGCGAATTGAAGTAATAATAAAATTTTTCCAATTTAATTGAGCAATATCAAAATCGCTAGGAATTGTTTTTGACGCTTTTTTCTTTTTTGGCTTTCTACCTCTTTTTGATGGCGGAACTTTTGGTATAATAACCTTCCCTTTAGGCACATTATCTTTCTTTATAGTTACAACATCTACAGTGTCTTCGTCTTCTGTTAATAAAATATTACTCTCTTGTTGAACTTCTAGGTTTAATCCTTCTTTTAACTTTTTTAAAGTTGCTTGTGTAACCTTAAGCTTTTTCTTTAAAGCTTTTTCTTCCTGTTCGTACACATTTAGCAAACGCTTTAACTCTTCTGTTGAAAAAGGTATTTTTGCACTCATAATATTTTTTTTTGATTAGCTAGGCAATGCAAATATAAAAAATCATTTTAGCTATCTTTGCGTAAAACTTTAAAAAAACCTCATTTAACATTGAATTAACAATATTAAATAAAATTGAGCTGCTTAAAAATCTTTATTAATTGCTCTTCTTCAATAGGTTTAATAATAAAGTAATTTTTTTCAGTAGATTCACAATTTGTAGTAAAATATTCTAAAAATTCATATTGAAGTAATAATATAACTGGTTTTTTTTCTATTTGAGTTATTCTTTTCAATATTGTTAGGCCATCCTTTTTGTTTAATACATTAATAATAACAGAGCTATATGTAATTCCTGATTCGTGTAGTTTAAAAAAGTCATTAGAATGTGAGAAGAATGAGTATTTAAGATGATGAAAGGATAGAAAATTTTCAAAAATATCCTTTTGTTGTTCGTTACTATGTATTATAGCAAAATTTTCTTGCTTTTGTATGTGAGTGTTATTATTATCTTTTAAAGGTATTTTCACAGTAAATTTTGATCCTATATTTATTTCTGAGCTAACATTAATTTCACCATCAATAGAATCTACTAAACTTTTTGCTAATGCCAAACCTAGTCCAGCGCCCCGAAAAAGTTTTTCGCTATTACCATCTATTTTATAAAACAAATCAAAAATAACCTCTAGTTTGTCTTTTGCAATTCCAATTCCTGTATCAATAATGTTAATAATCAACGATTTTTCTATTTGCTTATACGATATTGATACAGAGCCATTAATTGTGTACTTAACCGCATTGCTTGCTAGGTTTAATATAATACGTTTTATTATAGTTGGGTCCGAATAGACAAAAAAGTCAGGTTCTTTAGCAAATTTTTGAATTTTAATTTCTATTTTCTTCTTTTCCTGATGCGCTTGTTTTTTAATTTTAATTTGAATTTCATCAATTATTTGATTAACATAACATTTTGATATTACTGGAACAAATTCGCCAATCTGAATATGCGATAGCTGCCAAACATTATCTACTAAGCTAAGTAAACTACTGGTACTGTTTTGAATATAATTGACAAATTCTGTTTTTTTATCTTCACTAATTTTTGGATTAATGAGTAATTCTGTAAAACCAATAATCGCATTTAGTGGTGTTCTTATTTCGTGCGACATATTATGAAGAAAGGCTGTTTTCAATTTTTCTGATTTTTCTGCTTTTTCCTTAGCAAGATAAAGTTCTTTTGTTCTTTCTTTTATAATTTCTTCAAGATGCACTTTGTGTTTTCTTAATTCTTTGTCAATTTTTAATTTCTGAAGAGCCATTTCAAAAGTAATTTGTAATTGCATTGCTGTATATGGCTTTAGCAGGTATCCCAATGGATTTAATGCTTTAGCTCTATCAATAATTTTCTTTTCTGTAGTTCCTGTTAGAAATAAAACTGGTTTATGTTTGGTTTTATAAAGCTTTTCTATTGTTTCAACGCCATTTAATTCTTTTGCAAGATAAATATCCATTATAATGAAATCATATTCTAATTGTGATTCAGTGGCAAGAAAATCTTCTCCATCTTGGAAAGTTGAAATTACATTGTATCCAAAACTTGTCAAGTTATGTTTCAAATCACGAGTAATAATAGCAGAATCTTCTACTAGTATAATTCTATTTCCATTAGCTTTTTTCATCACAAAGGTATTTAGATATCGTTTTTAATAATATGTTTGCTTTAAATGGTTTTGTCATATAATCGCTACAACCAGCAACTATTGTTTTTTCTTTTTCGCCAGTTAAAGCATAGGCTGTTAAAGCAATAATTGGAATATTTTCATTTAATTTTCTGATTATTTTGCTTGCCTCATATCCATTTAAAATAGGCATTTGAATATCCATTAAAATTAAATCAATTTTTATATTATTGGCTTTAGCTTCAATAATATAATCAACAGCTTCTTGTCCATTATGCTTCCAAACAATTTTCGATTTAGTGTGTTCTAAGGTGTTTTTAAGTACTATATAATTCAATCTATCATCTTCGGCAATGAGAATAGTTTTGTTATTGAAATTATAATGACTGAGTTCGGATATATTTTTAAACTCATTTTCTTCTACTTTTGATTTAACAAAAGGAATTGTGAAATAAAATGTAGCTCCTTTATTTTCTTCGCTTTTGAGCCATATTTTACCTCCAAGTAATATTACTAATTTTTTAGAAATAGCCAAGCCAAGTCCAGTTCCTTGAAAATTCTTTTTATAAGAGCTTTCAATTTGTCCAAAACGTTCAAAAATAAGTTCATGCTTTTCTTCTGAAATTCCAATTCCAGTATCTTCTACATAGAATAACAAATTTGAGCCATCTTGCTTATATCCAAATTCAATATGTCCTTTATCAACAAATTTTAAGGCATTATTTATTAAATTAGCTAATATTTGTCTTAAACGAAATGAGTCTGTATAAATATCTAAATTTTTATCGGAAATAGATTTTACTAAAATAAGTTCAACATGATGCTTGTTTGTACTATTTCTGATTTCTCTATGAGTAGCTAATATTTCTTCTAACAATCTGTTTATAAATACTCTCCCTTTTCTTATTTTAAGTTGACCTGCTTCAATTTTTGCTGTGTCAATTATGTCGTCAATAAGATTTAATAGATTGTTTCCACTGTTATTTATATATTCTACATATTTTTCTCGCTGCTTAATTGTTAAGTTTGTATATTTAAGTAGATCAGCAAAACCAATAATTGAATTTAGTGGAGTACGTATTTCGTGCGACATATTAGCTAAAAAGGCAGACTTAAGATTATCTGCATTTTCTGCTTTCTCTTTTTGCCTCTGTAATTCTTGTTCAAATTCAAATCGTTCTGTAATATCTCTACTCAATCCAACTATACCAAGAATATCACCATGATTATTAACAAAAGGAAATTTAATAGTATGAATTAAGTGTTTTTCACCATTTGGCATGTTTATCCACTTTTCTTCCGAAAAAGTAGTTTTATTATTAATAATTTGTTTTTCAATTTTTCTGAACCTAAGAGCTTCGCTTTCTCCATAAAGTTCTTCATCTTTTTTCCCAACTATATCAAGTTTATGACCGTAAAATTTTGTAAAAGCTGGATTTGCTCCAATATAAACACCATCTACACGTTTATAAAAAATCATGTATGGAATTGAATTTACAATTGAGTTTAATACAGCTTTCTCTCTTTCTAAATATTTTTCAAACTGATATCTACTTGAAATATCAATTCCTATACCCCAATCTTCCCAATCTGTAATTGGTGCTGATATTCCAACGCCAGACCATGCAATACGTTTTAATTCGCCGTTTTTTGAGCGTAAGCTAGTTTCAATCCAGTTAAAACTTCCTCCCTTCATTGCATTTTCTAACAATTCAAACTCGTGCTTTTCTTCAATGAGTAATTTTAATGCATTTTTATGTTTAATAATTTCGGTAGCTTTATACTGAGTGTTTTTTTCAGCTTCTTTATTCCAAAAAACAATTTCACCCTTTTTATTTCTACCGTACACCAATATTGGTAAATGAGCTACTACATTTTGAAATTTATTTACGAGCGATTTTAATTCTTTATTTACTAATTGTAGATTTGTTTCTGCTTTAGTTATTGTTTTATTTTGAATGGCTAGTTGTATGTTTTTTTTGCGCATGTTCTTATACATGCCGTAAGTAAATATTATTGATACAATAGAAATTACCAATAAAAATATTGCTATAAATATTGAATACCTCTGTTTGGTATAAACATTTTTGGCTAATGATGTACTGTTATTCAGTTTCTCAATTTCTGAGTGTATTTCACTTTCTAAATCATCAATAGCCTCAATTCTGTTTAGTAAAATATTAGAATTTTGCTTTTCTTTACTTACAGAAAACTTATTTGCGTACAAATGTGCTTTTTTATAGTTACTTTGCTCTATATACAACGATTCGAGTGATTTATATACTCTTGCTTGTAATTCAAATGATTTTAATTTATCTATTATCTTTTCCGCTCTCAAGTAAAATATTTCAGCTTGTTTTATTTGGCCTTTCTTTTTAAACAAAAGTGCATTATTTATGTACGCAATAGCTTTTACATGATTATTTGTAGTTTGATTAGCAAGCAAAATTGCGAGCTCATAATAATAAAATGCGCTATCTAATTTATCTAGTTTTAGATAGTCTTCCATAAGGTTTGCAAAGTCGTAAGCTAATCCATGTGTATCATTAGAAAGACTATCATTTTTTGCCGCTAATAAATGGTAGTGTATAGCTTTATTATAATTAGCTTCGTCTCTCTGAATTTCGCCTAAATTATTATATATAGTAGCTATGCCAACAAAGTTATTTTTTTTGATATAGATTTCCAATGCTTTTATATAGTAATTATTTGCTAGAAGGTAATTTTTAAAAGTGAAATATCCATTTCCAATATTTTTAAAGTTTTCAGCAATAAGTATACTGTCTTTGGCTAGGCGAGCGTATGTAAGTGAACTAAAATGAGAGTGGAACGATTGTTCGTAATCACCAGCATTCCACGATATTATCCCCTGAAAACCAATAGCTTTTGCATATAATAGAGCATCTTTTTTTGAATCGATTAATAAAAGTGCTTTATTGGTTGTAGACTGTGCAGCAGGAAAATTTCCAGATTTTAGATATAAATCAATTAAACATATAAGCACATTAGCTCTTTTTTCTTTTTCGCCTATTTGTTCAAAATATTTATTTGCCATAAGAAATTCTCTCTCAGCAAAGGGCAAATTTCCAAATTCCAGATATGCATGGGCAATTTCTTTATGCAAAATTGCTAAGTTGTGTTTATCATCACCACTATTTAAAGAAATATGATTTGTTCCCCAAATAATTAAGCTATCAAATTGTTTGTTTGTTTTATATTGTTCAATTATTTTAATTAAACTTTCATCGGTTTTATAAATTTTAGATTGGGCATTCGAGGTTTGACTTAAGCCTACGAATAATAAAAAAAATATGAATATATTATTTCTATTCATTATTTATCAGAACTGTTTTTATCTAATAATTCTAAAACTTGACTTTCAGTTTGATGAAGTTTTTTATTTAACATTTTTATTAATTCTGTTGCTTTTTTTACTTTAATAAAAAGTTCGTCAATTTCAATTTGACCACTTTCTAGTTCTAATAATATAGATTCTAATTCTTTTAGCGATTGTTCGTATGAAAATTTTGCTGACATAAAATCAAAAAAGTTTATAAAATTACTAAGGTATATATTCTCAAACGTAAAGATATTTTAAAAATTCGAATTTTCTTAGTTTATTCGTGTCAAAGTTTGAATTTAAATTATAAATAATGCAAAAAATCAACGAATTTCTTCTGGTTATTGACAGTTATATTGGGAGCGCCGAATGGTTTGTTTTGCTTCTGTTAGGTACTGGTTTGTTTTTCACCATTTACCTAAAATTTCCGCAAATAAGATTTTTTAATCATGCGCTTAAAATTGTTAGGGGTAAATTTGATAAAAAAGATGATAAAGGTGATACTTCACATTTTCAGGCATTAACAACAGCTCTGTCAGGTACGGTTGGAACAGGAAATATTGCTGGTGTGGCACTTGCGATTCACCTTGGTGGCCCAGCTGCACTTTTCTGGATGCTGGTTACCGCATTACTTGGTATGACTACAAAATTCGTAGAGGTTACTTTATCACATAAATACCGTGATATTTTACCAGATGGATCTATTGCTGGTGGACCAATGTATTACATGAAAAAACGTTTGAATATTACACTTAAAAGTGGAAAAGTAATTAAAACGGGTTATGTAATTGGTGCTTTATTTGCATTTGCTACTATTCTTTCCTCATTTGGAACAGGGAGTTTGCCACAAATAAATAGCATTAGTAATGCTATGTTGGCTACTTTTGATATTCCTCTAATTGTAACAGGTGGAGTTTTGTCGGTAGTACTAGCTTTAGTAATACTTGGTGGTATTAAACGTATTGCAGCAGTTACAGAAAAATTGGTTCCTGGAATGGCTATCATTTATCTTATTGGTGCATTAGCTGTTTTATTAACAAATTATCAAAATATTATTCCTTCATTTATCTCAATTTTTTCTGATGTATTCACAGGATCTGCTGCTTTAGGTGGTTTTCTGGGAGCTGGATTTAGTTTTGCATTTAATAGAGGTGTTAATAGAGGTCTGTTTTCAAATGAAGCTGGACAGGGTTCTGCGCCAATTGCTCACGCTGCTGCAAGAGCTCATGAGCCAGTTAGCGAAGGAATGGTTTCTATACTTGAACCTTTTATTGATACAATTGTGATATGTTTTATTACGGGACTTGTTTTACTTTCTAGTGGTGTTTGGACAGAAAAATTTGAAAACAAATTTCAAGTATCCGACTTAATTGTTTTAAATTCTGCATTTGACGAAGACAATCCCAAAGATATTCAAACTTTATCCGATGCATTAAACAGAAAAACAAAAATGCCTGTTTTTACTGGCGAAATTACTGTTGAAAATGGTATTTTATCTAATAATATTAGTTTATTACATGCTTCATCTATAGCCGATAGTGTTGAGTTTAAATTGGATAACAAATTGTTTACGGGTACAATATCAGTAAATAAAGGATTGGTTAATTTTAATGAGCGTGATATAGAAATTTATGGAATATCATTATTACACAGCGCACCATTAACTACCGAGGCATTTAAACGGAGTATTTTTGGCGATTGGGGACAATATATAATTTCAATTGGATTGTTACTGTTTGCTTTTTCTACAGCTATTTCGTGGTCATATTATGGTGGACGTTCAATGACTTATCTTTTTGGTACAAAGTCTATTATATATTATAGGATTATATATGTAATTGCATTTTTCTTTGCTTCATTTACTGATACAACAATTATTTGGACATTATCAGCTATAACAATTGCTCTTATGGCTATTCCTAATTTATTGGGCATTTTAATTTTAAGCAAGGAAATGAAAACTACAGTAAATGAGTATTGGAAACAGTTTAATAAAGAGCATCCCGAAAATAATTCAAAATTTACAAATTAATTATTTAATCATTTTTTTTAACAAGCAAAATTCTATAAAAATCAAAATTTATAGAATTTTGCTTGTTTTTAAATACTAATTCGTGCAAGTTTTTATCTTTGCGCAAAATAAATTTATATGTATCCAACATTAACCGATTTTTTAAAAGATATTTTTGGAGTAAATATCCCACTTCCTATTCAATCTTATGGATTTATGGTTGCAATGGCTTTTCTTTTAGGAGCACTAATTTTAGTCCTTGAATTAAAACGAAAAGAAAAATTAGGTCAATTATTAGCTATAAAAAAAGAAGTAATAATTGGTGAAGCACCAAAAGTAAAAGATATAATTATTTCTGCTATTGTAGGCTTTTTTATTGGTTTTAAGCTATTTGAAGCTTTTACTAATTACTCCGATTTTGTAGCACAGCCTCAAGAATTTATACTCTCGTGGCGTGGTAATTATTGGGGTGGTTTTTTGTTCGCCGCAGGTTCTGCTTTTTGGACGTATTATGAGCAAAAAAAGAGCCAGTTAGTAAAACCTAAAAAAGAAATTAGAGAAATTCATCCCTACGAATTAACTGGAAATATTCTTGTTATTGCAGCCATTTTTGGAATTATTGGTTCAAAATTATTTGATACTTTTGACCATATCGAAGACTTAATAAATCATCCAATGAGAACACTATTTTCGTTTAGTGGATTATCATTTTTAGGTGGTTTTATTGTAGCAGGTGCTTCAATTGTTGTTTATGCACATAAAAATAAAATAAAAGCACTACATCTTGCTGATGTTACTGCACCAGCCTTAGCACTTGGATATGCCGTTGGTAGAATTGGCTGTCAGGTTTCTGGTGATGGTTGTTGGGGTGTAGAAAATACAGCTGCAAAACCAGGATGGCTTGAGTGGCTACCAGATTGGGCTTGGGCTTATGATTATCCTAATAATGTGATAAATCATGGTATAAAAATGATTGGAGAAACTGGAACACATAATCATATTTTAGAAACACCTGTTTTTCCAACACCAATGTACGAAACTACTATGATGTTGTTTGTTTTTATCGTTTTATGGTCGCTCAGAAAACGTATAGTAATCCCAGGTGCTTTATTTGCTATATATGTTATTTTTAGTGCAATAGAGCGTTTTACAATAGAACAAATCAGAATAAATGTTCCTTATGATTTTTTAGGAATCGAAGCTACACAAGCCGAAATTATAGCTGTTTTAATGGTTATAAGCGGTATTTCTGCATTATTTTTTCTTTATAAGAATAAAAAGAAACTTGAAAACTACTAAGAATGATTTTCCCTTGTTTGGGACAGGCTGTTAAGATTTACTAAATTTATTGTTTTAAAGCCGTAATTGGCTAATTATAAGCGGCATAGTCATTTAAATAAAATTTAGTAAATCTCTGATTTGTAAGAAAAATAACGAACTATTAACTAATGGATTACAAATATATTTGTACAAAAACAGAGCTAATTGCTAAAAAGGCTGGTGATTTTATTAAAAAAGAAGCTTCAAATTTTAAGCAATCTGATATTGTATCAAAATCAAGTAACGACTTTGTATCGTATGTTGACAAAGGGGCTGAAGAGTTATTAGTTGCCGACTTATCTAAATTAATTCCAGAAGCAGGTTTTATTACCGAAGAAAATACCAGTAATAAAAAAGGAACTACTTATCGTTGGATAATTGATCCGCTTGATGGAACCACAAATTTTATTCATGGATTATCGCCTTTTGCTGTAAGTATTGCATTACAAAAAAATGAGGAAACAATAATTGGTGTAATATACGAAATTGGACTTGACGAATGTTTTTCCGCATGGAAAAACGGCGGAGCTTATTTAAACGGAACTAAAATTAATGTGAGTAATAATGCTAAAGTGAAAAATTCGCTTATTGCCACTGGCTTTCCGTATAAAGATTTTAATAAATTACCTCAGTTTATGAAAAGCCTAAGCTATTTTATGGAATATTCTCATGGATTAAGGCGTTTAGGTTCAGCAGCAACCGATTTAGCTTACGTGGCTTGTGGTAGAGTTGATGCATTTTACGAATATGGTTTAAGTCCGTGGGATGTTGCTGCGGGTGCATTTATTGTGGAAGAAGCTGGTGGGCTAGTTTGTGATTTTAATGGTGAGGACAATTATATATTTGGCAAAGAAATTATTAGCGCAAATGCACATAATTTTGCCGAATTCTCTAAGCTTGTGATTAATATAATGCATTTATGAATAATAAAGTAGCAATTGTTATTTTAAATTGGAACGGACAAAAATTCTTAAAACAATTTTTACCCAGTTTAATTGCTCATTCGCCATCAAATATTGCCGAAATTATTATCGCCGATAACGATTCAAAAGATGCCTCTATTGCATTTTTGAAAACTAATTATCCGCAAATAAAACTTATTCAACTTGATGACAATCATGGATTTACAGGTGGTTACAACAAAGCATTAGCCCAAATTGAAGCTGAGTACTATGTGTTGCTTAATTCCGATGTAGAAACGCCTGAAGGATGGTTAGAACCTATGGTCGATTTTATGGATAAAAATGTGGAATATGCTGCTTGTCAGCCAAAAATATTAAGCTATACTGATAAAACTAGTTTTGAGTATGCAGGTGCTGCTGGTGGTTTTATTGATAAATATGGCTATCCCTTTTGCAGAGGTAGAATATTTGACACACTTGAAAAAGATTTAGCTCAATACAATCAAACATCCGATATTTTTTGGGCAACAGGTGCCTGTTTATTTATTCGGTCCAAAGATTGGCATGAGGCTAACGGACTTGATGATAACTTTTTTGCCCATATGGAGGAAATTGACCTTTGTTGGCGATTACAGAATAAAGGACGAAAAATTGCTTATATTCCAAAATCCAATGTTTTTCATGTTGGAGGTGGCACATTACCAAACGATAGTCCTTTTAAGTTATTTCTAAACCACAGAAATAATTTATACTTACTTTATAAAAACCTTCCGAAAGGGAAAAAGTTTAGTTTAATTTTTATACGTTTAATTTTAGATGGTTTAAGTGCAATGCTTTATTTGATGCAAGGAAAATTTTATGGCCCTTGGATTGTGTTAAAAGCACATTTTAGCTTTTATATTCATTTAAAAAATCTAAAAAGTCAACAAAGCAAAACATTCCCATCTACTTTATATCCAAAATCAATTCTTTGGAATTATTTTTATAAAAAAAAGAAATTTTATTCTGAGCTTAGGGGTTGTGATGGAATAAATTGACAGTTTTAAACCAAGTTATTTTGTTTTTTAAAAATTTGAAAAATCTGCGAATAGCGAGCTATTTAAAGAATTTTCAAGGAAGTTAAAAGGCAAAAGAACAAGTTGAAAGCGTCAAGTTATTTCGGAACAATCCCTTAGATCAAACTCAAAAAACGCAGCGAAAAAACTCTTTGCTTAAATCCCAGTAAATCGTTAGTGTTCGCTAAACTCAATGTTTATTTGCATAATTTCGGAACGGCCAGCT
>DAOVUO010000360.1 GCA_030632545.1 Bacteroidales bacterium | reverse complement strand
TCTAAAGTACTAAAAGTATCCTTATTTGCCTCTGTAAGTACAGCAACCACAGTATGACTATGAGCAGGGCTATCAATAAAAGCTGATACTTTTTTATTCAAACTAGCCGAATTAATCCTTCCTGCAAGCTTTAAAGCAGCTTTCACAATTTTATGATGCTTCGATTTTAACAAAATCTCTACATGCTTCTCACCAGCTTCAATTTTCTCATTAGAAAGAATTCTTACTGCTTTTAACTGATCCATAAGAACATCTGATTTAACAAGGCGCATCAAGCCACTTTTAATATCCTTTTCAGAATATTCAATTTGCATGAGACTCATCGCTTTTTCAGCTAATGGTTTCAATTGAGAAGCAAAAGCGTCCTTTTTAAACTGTTTTGTTATAGTATTTAAAAGTCTTTTGGGCGAACTAGAATCAACCGTATTGAATATAGTTCGAGAAATATTATGATCATTCAATCCAATTAAAGTACTTGCAAAACGATCCATGGCAGCAGGATTAGTTTCAGCCAACATGTTTACGCTAAACCGTACCACTTTTAAATTGGAACTCTTAAATTTTCGAATAAGTAATTCCTCGCCATACTTATGTTGATCAGGATCACGGCGAAATTTTTTACTTACCTCGGCTAAAATTTGACGTAATTTTCCTTTATATGATTTATATAGTTTACTAGCAATAAACACCCAAATAGCTAAAATAGGCAAATATACTAAAGGATAATATTGAAGTAAAAACCCTTCTTCTGTAGTTAAAACTTTACTTATAATAAACAATAAAGCACCTGCAATACCTATTGAAACCTGACTAACAACACCAACTTTAGTCTGTACCTCTAATTTTTGCTTTCCTGGTAATGGTTGATATAAAATATTAAAAGAAGGATCGTCTAAACCTCGTCTAAAAACACGCTCTGCCGCTTTTGTTACAACTATAATAATAAAAAACACAATACTTGTTGGACCAAGCACTAATGCAGCTATCGAAGATAAAGCAACTAAGCTAAAAAGTCCAATTGGCAGTATATTTAATCCTAAGCGCATACCATACCTACCTAGAAGTCGATTTGAAAAATAGGAAAGTAAGAACTCACCCGTTTTGACAATACCAGCCATTAAAGAGATAAAATTAGCAGCATCGGCAGCAGACTGAATTAATTTATCCTGAATTTTTATACTTGACAAATAAGCGAAGTCAGTGAAATAAATAGCCATCATAGAAAAAACAGCCGAAACAAATATGTATAAAAAATAGGGCTGCTTCATAAGCTGGAAAACACTTCCAGTAGGCTCTTCTTTTACATCCGTACGCTTGCTTGTAGTCGATTCGACATGAAATTTACTATAAATTTTTACAATAATATACATGCCAACAAACAATCCAATTATTCCAATATATAATAAATCGAATGGATGACTTAAAAAAGGCATTATAAAAGGAATAATAAAATACGACAATATTGACGAAATAATTCCACCAATACTAATCATACCAAACTGTCGTTTAACCTGCCGTAAGTTCAAAAACTGAAGTGCAATTCCGCCTGATTCAATATTTACTAGCGAAATAAACGGCCACGCCCAAATAAAAACAAAAAAAGCCAACCATTTGTGCATTTCTTCCGTAATGAAAAACATTGATGATCTGGATAATACAGACAAAACAATCATTATTCCTACAGCCGAAAGAAAAAGATATTTTGATTTAATAATTTTTTGAGCATAAGCATACAATAATGTAACTATATAGCCCATAAATCCAGCACCTACATACGCAAAAGGCAAATATTCGCTACTAAAATACGTAATAAACATACCATTTGCAGCAACAAAATAAAAGGATATAAACCACCAAAGTGAGAAACTATGGAAAAATAGATGAGTAAATTTAGGCTCATCCTCTTTCTTTAAATTAAATATCTTAAGCCATATATTATAAATCTGATCTTTATATATCATTTAGTGTAATTCCTTTTATTGATATAATGCTTCAATTTTCATTTACAAAGTCAAGCCCAATTTACTAAAATAATTTCTATTTTAAGTCGAGCTGATACTTTTTTGAAAATTTTTCTTGTTCTAAAGAAAAAACTTCAAAATTTTGCAATATTCTACTTTTCACAGAATCGTTTAAGCTTTTAGTACGCCTAAAACGTTCAAGTGTATATACTTCTGGGGGTAAACTTTGTAGATAAACCAAAGTATCAATCTCAAATTTAACTATTGTATTATAAGCTTGAAATAAACTTAGAACTGATTCAAAATATGATGTATCACTTTTAAGCACCCCGTTTTGCTCTACATCTCTTATAGATTGCAAGCTTTGTGCCAATAATTTATCATAATATTTTCTAATAATGATACTATCTTGATGATTTAATGCAATCATCAAAGAATCAATATACAAACCTAATTCAGTATGTGTTTCAACTACAAAATCGTTATACTCAGCAGCCTGCTTAGAACTTGTTCCACAAGACAAGATAAAGCTAAACAATATCAAAATAAGCAATTTAATTGGTTTCATTATTTCTTTTAATCTTATATTTTTCATTGCATGCGTGAATTGACAAATCGAAAAAAAATAGGATTCGACTACTAAAATAACTAAATATTTCCACAGCTCCTTCCCAAACTAAATTTCTCGATTCTACTAAATAAAAAGCAAATATAAGATTTTGCTCTTACAATAATTTCCTGATATTCGGGAAATCATTGTTTATTAACAATACTTCGTTAAATTTTTATAAACAACTGAAGTCTATAGATTTACTAAATTTTGTTTTATTTACTATATTGCTTATAACTAGCGAACTACAGTTTTGAAACAATAAATTTAGTAAATCTTAACGAAGTATTGTATTAAACAACTTAAATTTTAATCCCCAATACAATAATATCATCAATCTGACTTATATCACCCATCCAAAGATCAAGCTTCACGTCTAATATTTCACGTTGCTTCTGTAAAGGTTCAGTAGAAACACTCAGTAGAAGCTCCCTAAATCGTTTTGACATAAACTTCCTGCCTGATTTACCTCCAAATTGATCAACATAACCATCAGAAAATATATATATAATATCGTTCTTTTGAACTTCAACCTCGTTATTATTAAATGGTTTTGGCTCTCTGAAGTATATTCCAATAGGCATTTTATCAGCTTTGTGCTGAATTAGTTCACCATCACGAATAATATATAGAGGATTATAAGCTCCTGCATATTCAACAATATTAGTGCTTTTATCAATTACACAAAGTGCTATATCCATACCATCTTTTGCCTCATTGGCTTTACCCGTTTGCCTCAAAGAATCCATGACACTCTCACGTAATTTATTCAAAACACCAGCGGCATCCTTTACTTCACCCTTATTCACAATTTCATTTAAAAATGAAATACCTAGCATGCTCATAAAAGCCCCAGGCACTCCATGTCCGGTACAATCGGCAGCAGCAACATATACCTTATTATCTCTTTCAGTTGCCCAATAAAAATCACCACTAACTATATCTCGTGGTCGGAAAAGAATAAAATACTCATCAAAATACTCGTCGAATAATTCGTTTGGCGGAAGTACAGCTTGCTGAATTCTACGTTAGCGGATCTACGTCTTACGATAGTGGATATGCATACATATCAGAAGGCTATGAGGTGTCCCGCATCGCAGGTACTGCCGCCAATGGTGGTGCCGGTAGTTTGTTGATTACTACTGGCAAATTCTGGTTTGATAACTTTGGCTACACCACTAGAGGGGAATTCCATTAATACCCAGCGAGTGGATTCGG
>DAOVUO010000046.1 GCA_030632545.1 Bacteroidales bacterium | reverse complement strand
GTCCGTGTAATAATCTTTGTTTTTGCCTTCTTCTATCTCTTCAAAAACTCCTTGCGGAATAATTAATTTACCGTAAAGTTCTTTTAATAATTCAAGTTTTGATATTGTCAGAAGTGTAATTATTGGTGTTGTATTTGAAATTATTTTACGCATTTTTAAAATCATTTAATAATTCATCATCTGAGCGATGATAAAAAAAAGAAATTTGATAATTATTAATTAGCTCTAAAAAAACAACTCTATTTAAGTTAAGAACTTTGGCAGCAAAGCTTGACGAAATTTTACCTATCTCGTAAAGTTTTACTACTGTGAGTTTTCTCATTTCATTTATAAATTCCTTGTCTTGCATTTTTAATGCAAATGCCAATTCTTTTGGGTATGATACTGTTAATACTTTTTCCGTAACTTTTTCCATAATGTAAATTTTATGTTTTTTTGTAATAAAGTTATAAAATTTTATTCATTTTGTTCCAACAAGCCATCGGAGGAATATGTCTAATAGTTTGGGCTAAAGATATGAGTCCCGGCATCAATTGTCAATCATCAATCATCAATTATCAATTGACAATCCTCTTGCGTTAGCCCAATCGTCAATCGTCAATCATAAATCATAAATAATAAAATCATCCAAACTTCGCAATTGTTTCTAGCTTATCATAATTAAGTATTGTAATAATACCATTTTCATTCGAAATTATTTTCTGCTTTTTTAAGTCATTAACGGAACGCACTGCACTCATTGTTGACATGGCAGTAAAATTTGCTAATTCGGCTCTACTCAAAATCATTTCAAAACTCTTACTGTCAAAAATTTGTTTCGATAAATAGATAAATGCGCTGGCAATACGTCCATTAAGCTGCTTTTGAGTGAGATTATACATGTGCTGATATGCATAAATAGTGCTTCGATGCGAGCGTTTTAATATACTAAGAGCAAATTCTGCATTTTCGCTTATAAGGCTTTTGATATCCGATACCTCAAACAAACAAAGCTCCGAATCTACAAGTGCCGATACCGTGTACTTATAAGTATTACTTTCGAACAAAGAAGAAAGGCCAATTAGCTGATTTGGGCCAAAAATATTTATGATTAAATCTTTATTATCAAAATCAGATTCGATATAAAGTTTTAAAAAACCCGATTTTATAAATATAAGGTGTGTGGCGAAAGAACCCTGTTTGGCAACAATTTCCTTTTTATTGTACCTAAGATTCACCTTATTCTGATAAATAGTATTAAGTTGAACCTCAGATAAGTTTTTAAAACAATTAACAATTGTTTCGCAGTTTTTACACTTTTCTTTTACATCTAACTTTCCCATTCTAAATTATTATTTATCCAGAAGTACTAAAATCATTGCTAAATTAGCATAAATATGTTGTTTGGCATCATATCAATAGAGATAAATCTATTAATATATTAGCTTATTAATATCAAAGTGCAAATATATCTATATGGCTGTTCATTTAAAAATTAAAATTATGTCAATACTTTTGTGACGAATTTAGATATATAGAAAAGAATTATTATAAAAGAATAATAAAGTTCAGTTTAAAAAGAAAAATTATAAATGAAAAACTTTAGTATTACGTTTATTGTTTTAATGGTTGTTTGGATTTTGCTAAACAATTCGTTTCGGCTTGAAATTTTAATCCCAGGTGCTATTGTTGCATTTGTGATTAGCCTGTTTGCCTGTCGTTTGTGCAATGTTTTTGTCGACATGAAACTTACGCCAAAGGCTTTTGCTTACACATTTATCTTTTTAGGAGTGTTTTTTATTGATTTAATTAAATCAAATCTCGACGTTGCTCGTCGAGTTCTTACACCTTCATTACCTATTAATCCAGGTATTGTAGAAGTTAAAACTACTCTAAAATCGAAATTTGCTCGTATGCTTTTAGCCAATGCTATTACACTAACGCCCGGAACGCTTACTGTAGAGGTAAAAGACGAATCGTTTTTTATTCATTGTATTGATGTGCAAGACGACGACATTGAGGGAGCAAGCAAAGACATTGTGAAAAAATTTGAAAAGTATTTGGAGGTGATTTATGGTTAATATAATTCTTTCAACAGCTTTGGCTATCATTATAATAAGTATAGCCATTACTATGATTAGATTTGTAAAAGGCAAAAGCTCTGTAGATAGGGTTATTGCATTCGACATTATGACAATTGCATCAATTGCTATGATTGCAATTTTGGCTCAATTGCTCGGACGAATTATTTATCTTGATATTGCTCTAGTATATGGTTTGCTGAGCTTTTTGGCAGTAATAATTATTGCTAAGTATTTAGAAAAGAGCCTTTAATTAATAAAAAAATTAGCATGGAATTATTTGGAGCAATAATAACACTTTTGGGAGCAATTTTTTTGCTTATCGCATCCATAGGATTAGTGAGAATGCCCGATGTATATAATCGTTTGCAAGTAGGAACTAAAGCCACTACACTTGGTACTATCCTTAGTTTAATTGGTTTAGCAATTGTTATTCCAGGG
Organism: Bacteroidales bacterium; assembly: GCA_030632545.1. Taxonomy (GTDB): domain Bacteria; phylum Bacteroidota; class Bacteroidia; order Bacteroidales; family DYOH01; genus DYOH01. The sequence continues at coordinate 8,187 of DAOVUO010000046.1, read as the reverse complement.
TGGTCGGGGAAGTTAATCTTGTTAATCATTTTTGTAATGATGACAAATCCTGTATCGTCGCATGTATTAGCAAGAGCTGCTTATTATATTAAGTTGCCGTATACAAGCCGTACGGTAGTAGATAAACTAAAAGTAAGCGATAAGGTTTTAAATGTTGAAATGGAGAAAAGATATGGTCTTGAGTCAAAAACTTTAAAAGTAAAATAAATGAGTTATTTATTAATCATAAGTATATTATTAGGCATTATAATGCTAGCAATGGCTGGTATTGCCATATATCATAAAAGTCAAGTTGTAGCTATTATTGCTGCAGGAGCATTAGGATTATTTGCTTCGGTTATGTATTTATTGCTTTCTGCTCCAGATGTTGCCATGACAGAGGCTGCAATTGGTAGTGGACTTTCTACTATAATCTTTTTCTATGTATTAAATAGAATTAGAACTACTGACGAAAAAGAAGAACAACAGTTAAAAAAATAGTGATACAATGAAAAACATTTTTATTATTATCATAATTGCTGCTTTTGGTGTAATGCTTTATCCATTATTTGAGGATTTTTCTGGTAATGATGAGCTTTCTGAATTAGCCAGCTTTTATGCGCAAAAAGAGAACGTTGAAAAAGTTAATTCGGCAAACTTAGTTACCGCTGTGGTAGTAACATATAGAGGTTTGGATACTTTAGGCGAGGTCACAATATTATTTTTGGCCGCTGCAATTATAGCTTTCTCTTTAAGAAAACATTCGGTTGAACGTGATTTACGTCGTAATAGCGAAATATTTAAAACAGCATCAAAAGTTCTTATTCCAATTATTATGATGGTTGGTGTATATATTTTTATGAATGGACATTTAAGTCCTGGTGGTGGATTTCAAGGAGGTGCAGTACTTGCATCGGCAGTTATTTTAATGCTTTTGGCCTTTCCAAATATACCTTTTAATAGTAAATTATTTGCATACACCGAAAGTATTTCGGGATTGGTGTTTGTTGGATTGGCAGCAATTGGGGCATTAATAGGCTCAGGATATTTAGACAATGCAATTTTGCCACTAGGTACATTTGGCGAATTATTGAGTGCTGGTGCTATTCCAGTTATTTACTCGTTTGTTGGCCTAAAAGTAGGAGCAGAGCTCTCAAATATTCTTAACGAATTCCAATCCGTACAGTCGGACAATTAATTAATACTGAAAAAAAAGATTTAGAAATGGAATATGTAGCATTAACAGTCGGATTTATAGTTATTATGGCCGGTTTATGGGCAATAATGACACGTAAAAATATTATTCGAATTATTATAGGTTTTAGCATTTTTGATACAGGTCTTCATATTGTAATGGTGGCATTAGCTTATGTAAAAGGAAGAACTGCACCAATTTTAGATAATACCGTGGCACTAGACGACGCAGTTAATCTAATTGTAGACCCTGTTCCTCAAGCTTTGGTTCTTACTGCAATTGTTATTGGTTTAGGTGTTACGGCACTTATGTTGATTTTTGCCATGAAATTGCATCGAGAAAAGAAAACCTTGGACATCAGAAGCTTTAAAGACCTTAAATGGTAGATATCGAAATTGTCCGTCAGACGACTGACATTTGAGAATCAAGCAAAGACATTAAAAAAAGATAATAATTAAAATATATAAAAATGATTTCACCCATTCATATAATAACCATAGGCTTAGGCGGTGCGTTTGCGTTGGGTTTTGTCAGTAAAAAGGCAAAAGCTCTTACAACAAGCCTTATGCTTGTGGCAATTGCTCTCATGGGCACTATTTCTGGCTCATGGTTATTTGAGCTTTTATCAGGCGGTACCGAAACAATGGTATATACCGCTGGATTTAAACCTCCATATTCTATCAATTTGCTGATGGGATTAAATGAGGCATTACTTACTACCATGATTAATTTTGTTGGACTATTAGGTGGTATTTACCTTTTTGGAAACCTAAAGAAAGCTGGTTCGCATGCGGTAATGGTCTTTCTTGTTTTCATTATGGGGCTCAATGTAATTGTAATGACTCGTGATGCTTTTAACTTGTTTGTATTTATGGAAGTTGTGAGTATTGCTACGGCAGGTTTAATTTTATTAACTGAAACAGGAAAATCTGTTCAGGCTGGTTTTAAATATATGATGGCAACAGGTATTGTTGCTGGAATATTTTTACTAGGAGTTATATTTGCATACTATTTTAGTGGAAGCCTTAATATTGATGATTTAGCGGCTGCAAATATCACTGCCATTAAAGGTGGAGCGGTTGCAGTAATGATGATTTTAGTTGCATTAGTACTTGAGTTAAAACCATTTCCAGCAAATGGTTGGGCCTTGGATGTTTACGAGGCTTCAGATCCTGGTGTAGCTGCACTAATTTCAGCAGCATCGGCCACAGCATTTTATTATGTACTATTTAAAGTGATTTCTATTGGAAATGCTGATTGGTACAATATTATTGCAATTGCTGGTATGATTACTTTTGTAGGGTCTAACTTATTTGGTGTAAAACAAGATAAAGCCAGACGATTACTTGGCTATTCTTCTGTTGGTCAGCTAGGCTTACTAATGGCAATTTTAGGGCTTAAACCTTATTTAGGCGATAAGCTCGAATTTATTGCTATTACTATTTTAGTTTCACACTACTTAGCTAAAGCAGGATTATTTTGGTTGGCAGGTATTATAGAACAAGAGAACATAAAAGATTGGGCTATACTTCGCCGCAAGCCTATTTTCTTAGTATTATTTGGAACTTTTGTATTTGCACTTATAGGTTTTCCACCATTTCCTTCATTTTATGGTAAATGGGAATTAATTTTAGCACTTTCATCGGCAGGACAATATTATGCTATTGCATTTATATTAATTGGTTCATTCCTCGAAGGAATTTACTTATTCCGTTGGTTAGGTTATGCTATCAAATTAGATTATACTAAGTTACCTGAAATTAAAATTGAGTGGAATAAAGTAATTCCTGTTGCAATATTTGGAGTTTTAATATATGTAATAGGTGCTTATACAGGTACTCAAATGAGTGGCCTCGATAGTTTATGTTACGGGCCTTTATTAATGATACCGTTTTTATACGCTATCGACTCTCTAAAAGTGCCTATTAAAAATACAATTGCAATTTTAGGTGTAGCAACTTTTGCTGCTCGTGTACTTCCTGGATTATACGAAACTGATATGTTGCGATTTATTTTCACCTTTATTTTCTTAGTTGGTGGTATTCTTACACTTATTGCAGGATACGCTTACAAAGGCAAGCGCGAAGGATTTTATCCTGTTGCATTGCTTATGTTTGTTGGTTTAGCTTTAATTATACGAGCGTCAAATACCTTAGAGTTTTTCTATGGTTGGGAAATAATGACCGCTGGTTCGTACTTTTTAATCATTCGTGGTAAAAAATCAATGCCACACGGATTAAGCTACATGTTGTTTTCTATCGCTGGTGCTTATGCCCTTCTTGCAGGATTCGGACTTTCATTTGCCGAGACTCCTAGCATAGAGATAAGTTCTTTATCAGCAATTACAAGTAATATCACAATAATATTTAGCCTATTAGCTATTGGTTTTATGACCAAAACAGCTTCGTTAGGTTTACATATTTGGTTGCCAGGCGCACATGCCGAGGCCGAAAGTGATGTTTCGCCAATGGTTTCTGCCATTTTACTTAAAGCAGGTGTTTTTGGTTTAATGATTTTAATGATTGCCATGGGACACAGCCCCGAAGCTACAAATATTGGTTATGTATTAGGTTGGTTAGGAGCAATTACTGCCTTAGTTGGCAACTTGGCTGCGGCTTTCCAAGAAGATGCAAAACGACTATTGGCTTATTCAAGTATATCTCAACTTGGTTATATATTATTTGCCCTTGCAATGATGTCGCATTTAGGTTGGATGACAGCAATGGTTTATTCTATTAACCACTTTTTATATAAAGCAATATTGTTCTTAACAATTGGTGCAGTAGTAATGAGAGTCGGAACGCATTATATGTATAAAATGGGTGGCTTAATTAAAAATATGCCAATGGCCTTTGTAGCTGTTATGATAGGTATTATTGCTCTATCTGGAGTACCTCCATTATCAGGTTTTGCAGGAAAATGGTTATTTTATAATGCAGTTCTTGATGTACAATGGTATTTCCAAGGTGCAATTGTATTCTTCTCAGGTATTATTGCTTTCTTATATTTATTCAAACTTATATATTCTGTATTCTTAGGTCAGCTCAAAGATAATTTACGACATGTAAAAGATATTTCAATTTGGTTTGCTATTCCAATCTATACATTAATTCTAGGTATTATGATATTCTCTGCTAAACCAGAGTGGGTTTTACAACCACTTGGCGATATGGTTTCACAGTGGTATCCTAATTCTGCATTATCTTGGGATGGCGGTTTAGCCACAGGGCCTTATGGTTATTGGAACGGAACAGGCGTAATGATTACTGTAGGAATTATGTTTATGGCATTATTAGGCTGGTTGTTATTAGTGAGCCGCAAAGCAGTTAAAGTAAAACAATTTAATATTGTTTATTCTGCAGAAGCACCACAACGCCCCGAAACAACACATGTTTCGTATAATATGTTTGCTGGATATAATAAAGCTCTTGGCTGGTTAGTTGCACCAAAAATTACAGAGTTTTGGGATACTATGACTGACTGGGTACACTCAGTTGCACATTATGGCCGTCAGTTATATAGTGGTAATGGACAAGTATATGTTACTTATGTTGTAGCCTATATTTTGGCTATATATTTTACAATGATATTCTAATTTAATAATAAAGATAATATAATGGATTTTGATTTAAAAAGATTAGGATTTACCCTTCTAGGACTGTTGATTGTTCTCAACTGGGGAATGCTCATGAGTGCAATAATGAGAAAAGTAGGCGCACGTGTAGCACGAAGATACGGTATTCCGTGGTATCAGCCTTGGATTGATTTAGTGAAGAATTATGCTTTGCGCTCTCAAATCACTCATGGAATAATGTTCTATTTAGGCCCTGTATTTCGTATAAGTGGTGGTGTAGGTTTATTCCTTTTTATGCCAATGATTATTGGTAGCGAATTATGGATGAATTATTCCTTTCAAGGTGATTTAGTGCTTTTAATGTATTTCCAGTTTTTTGGAATGCTTGGAATGGCACTTGGTGCAGGTGAAGGCGGACATCCAAACTCAGCTATTGGTATTAGTCGTGGATTATCACAATTTACGGTTATTGAAGTACCAATGACATTAGCTATCATATCTCTGGCAATTCAATACGACACACTTTCATTAGTAGATATTGTAAAAGCACAGCAAGGTGGTTTTCAAAACTGGACAGTATGGACAAACCCCGTAGCAACTATTGCAGGAATGTTGGCTCTTTTAGGAGCATTAAGTCATTCACCATTTAATTTAGTTAAAGCACCAAACGAAATTCCAATTGGCCCACCAACTGAGTATCATGGTGCATTTTTAGGAGTTTTAAGAACAAACGCTGCAATATTACATGTAGTTGAAGCTGCTTTATTTATGAACTTATTCTTTGGTGGAGCAACTAATTGGTTTGAATTTATCTTAAAAACCTTCTTAATTTACTTCTGGTCAGTATTTGTAGGCGTTGTTTTCCCTCGCTTTCGTATTGAACAGTCAGTTGCTTGGTTTTTGAAAATTCCATTGGTATTTGGAATACTAGCAATCATTCTCTACATGTAGAACGAAATTAAATTAGAAGAAATGTCAGAAGAAAAAAATATAAATAAATTCGAAAATCCTGATTACGCAAAGCGTGAAGTTACAGGGCCCGACGGTGAAGTGTTCATTGTTGACCCAATTAAGGATTATTTTAGTGATGAACGTCCACAAGTATATCTTCCAAACAGTATTCCTGTAGTTGAAAAGTTTTTGAACTGGGCTCGTGCTGAATCATTATGGGTTTTAGGATTTGGAACAGGTTGTGGTAGTATCGAAATTCCACCACTTATGACTCCTCGTTTTGATGCGTTTCGTTTTGGTGTGCAATCACGTCCAACGCCACGTCAGTCAAATGTGTTTATTATTTCGGGTTATTTAGCTGTAAAAACATTAAAACGAGTAATTCGTAGTTACGAGCAAATGCCAAATCCAAAATATGTGCTTGCTCTTGGTAGCTGTACAATAAATGGCGGAATGTATTTCGATAGCTATAATACGATTAATCGTTTAGACCAATACATGCCTGTAGACGTGTACGTTGCTGGTTGTATGCCACGTCCCGAAGCTTTATTAGCTGGTTTTAATAAACTAAAAGAGCTAATAAAAGACGGAAAAGGAGAAAAAGCAAACGAATATGCTGAGAACTTTGATTGGTATAAAGCCAATCAAAAGAAAATTATTAAAGATTGGAACATGCCTGATTATAACTGGTAAACTAATTGATTATTTATTAATAACGATTGACGATTGATAATATATGAAAGATTTAATTACAAAATTATCGAAAGCTTTTGAGTTGAAGGACGTAGTATATCAACGTTCGGATATGACTTTTGCTACTGCTAATAAAGAAAATCTAATTAGTCTTATTACTCACATGCGTGATAATGAGGGATTTTCACATTTTGTTATGCTAACTTGTACTGATTGGATTGAGGATAATGTTTTTCAATTGACTTACATTTTGAACAATCCAACTGATAAGCACGATTTAGCTGTCCGCTGTATGATTGACCGTGAAGAGGCTACAATGACTTCTGCTCATCATTTGTGGAAGCATATTGCTACATATCAGCGCGAATTAAAAGAAATGTACGGAATTGAATTCCCTGGTAGTCCACGTCTTAACGAGAATTTTATTCTTGAAGGTTGGGACGACATTCCTCCTATGCGTCGCGACTTTGATACAAAGCAGTTCTCTGCTGATACATTCTTCCCAAGAGAGCGTCCTGAGACAAATGATCCTACTGAGTATATGAAAAAGCAATTGCACCCAAAAGATTGGACAGAGCAGAAAGCTAAGTAATTGTTTAAACATTAAAAAAGAGAAAAGATGAGTTTATTTAATATAGAAACCGATAGAAGTAAATATCCACAGCCCGATAAAGATGGGAATTTGGATATTGATTTGGATTCGCATAAGTATGTAAAACTTTGGCAAGGACCTAATCACCCTGGTGTTACAGGAAATATGGCGGTGGAATTAACTTTGGCTGGCGACGAAATTGTTCATGCTAAAACTCACGTTGGATATCTGCACCGTGGTTTTGAAAAATTAATTGAACGTCGTTTGTTTGTTCAGGGATTGCCTACGAGTATTCGTATGTGCGTTGCTGAGCCAGATTCAAATGAATATATATATTGTCAATGTGTAGAGGAATTAGCAGGGATTGAAATTCCTGAAATGGCTAAGTGGCTTCGTACATTGCAATTAGAAATGGCACGTTTGCAAACTTTATTGCGTGTTGTTCCTGGGCAAGGTGGTACTTTCGCTTTAGGAATGGGCGTACAATGGGGTGTTTATATGCGTGAATTAATTCTTGATCGCTTTGAGGAATTAACAGGCGGTCGTGTATATCACATGTTTATGACTCCTGGTGGAGTGCGTGGCTTATTACCTGATGGCTTTAAGAAACGCATGGAGGAAAACCTAAAGGAAATAGACCAGTTTATTGTAAATATTGATGATTTGATGTTTAGCAATGTCGTATTTAAAAAACGTGCAAAAGACGTGGCGATTTTAAAACCTGAAATGGTTGACCAATATGGAGTTGTTGGTTTTGCTGCACGTTCGGCTGGATTTAACCGAGATGTACGTAAAGATTATCCTTACTTGGTGTATGACAAATTGGATTTTGAACCAAAAGTGATGAATCATTCGGATATATATAATCGTAACCGTGTTCGTTGGTATGATTTAATTCAAACCGTTGATTTAATTCGTCAGATTATGGCTAAAATGCCCGAAACTGGTGATATTAAAGCAGCAACACCAAACGTATTGCATTGGAGTATTCCAAAAGGCGAAACTTATGTTCGTTCCGAATCATCTCGTGGAGAATATGGCTTGTATATGGCAACTGATGGCAGTGATAAACCACGCCGAATCAACCTTAGAGGCCCATCTTACTCACAAGCAGTTGCTTTGTTAGAAGATATGCTTGTAGGTGCTAATATAGCCGATGTGGCCGCCATAATGGTTTCATTACAAACATGTCCACCAGAAATT
>DAOVUO010000546.1 GCA_030632545.1 Bacteroidales bacterium | reverse complement strand
TTCTTTTCCTTTAACACTCGAAAAATATTGTGGATGCTTATCGTAAATTACTGCCTCTGGCTTTGTCATAAACAGCGACAACCAATGTTTTATAAGCAACTCATAGCTTTGCTGCGACTCGTAGCTATTTATATTCCCTAAATACTGAGAAATATATGTATTCTGCTGATAATAAAAGCCTAAACTGCTTTTCAGTCCAGCTCCCATTGCCAAAATAGTTTTTTCCGACTGGCAATTCTTGTGCTTATCAATAAAATTTGGTGCTAAACCCCTTGAACGACGAATAATAATTTTCTGCTTATATTTTGGGCTAAATCGAATAACACTGTCATCTTGAGGTACTACAATTTCTCGATTATTAGCAACAATTAAATCGGCAATATTCGTTAACTCTAATTTGGCTTTTTTATCATCAAAAATAATTGGGGAATCGCTAATATTTCCGCTTGTAGCAATAATTGGAAAGTTAATTTTCGATAAAATAAGAGCAAACAATGGCGTATAGTCATTCATTACCCCAATTTGATTCAAATTTGGAGCAATTAAATCAATCTGCAAATTACTTTTTAGCTGATTTTTTAAACGAAATAAAACAATTGGTGCTTCAATGCTATCAAAAGCTTTTTCTTCTGGAACACTCATTATCACATCATCCTTAAGCATTGATTTTGATGGATACATGAGTGCAAAAGGCTTAGATGGACGATTTTTTCTTGTTCTAAGTTTACTTATTGCCTCTCTATTAGTTGCATCAGCAATAAGCAAATATCCTCCAATTCCTTTTATAGCTATAATCTTACCATTTTTAAGGCTGTTTTGTATTAAACTTATTATTTCATTTTGATTTTTTATTTCAGGACGACTAATTACCGTCAACTCCACAGCACAGACTGCGCATGAATTTGTTTGTGAATAATAACGCCTATCCAATGGATTATTATATTCTGGTTCACAGATTTCACACATATCAAAATTCTGCATTGTAGTAGTTTCTCTATCGTAAGGCAAACTTTTGATTATGGAATAACGTGGACCACAATTAGTACATGTAATAAAAGGATATTGATGTCTTCGGTTTGTTTTATCAAAAAGCTCGTTTCGACAATCGCCGCATAAACCATAATCGGGCGTTAATAGTAAATTTGGCTTGCCTTTACTCTGCGAATGAATAATTTTGAAACTTGAAAAATTATTTTCACTTATCGGAACAATAGTATGACTAGTAATAATTGCAAGTATAGGTGGCTGCTCAATAATCTCTTTATAAAAAGTGTTTATTATTTCCGTATTGCCAGAAACTTCGATATGAACACCATCTGTTGTATTATTTACCCAACCACACAAAGCATGTTTAAGTGCCAATTTATAGACAAACGGTCTAAAACCAACACCTTGCACTTGGCCTAATATATGAATATGAAAAGCTGTCATTTTAGCAGACTATTACTTAATCTGAGCTTTTAACCAATCGTACCATTTATCCATACCTTCGCCCGAAGTTACTGATACTTCAAAAAACTCTAAATGATGATTAACACGAAGTGCGTATTCCTTAGCCTTTTCAACATCAAAATTCACATAAGGCAATAAATCAATTTTGTTAATAATACAAATATCTGACGACAAAAACATATCGGGATATTTTATAGGTTTATCATCACCTTCGGTTACGCTAATTACTACAACACGCTTATTTTCACCTAAATCAAATAAAGCCGGACAAACCAAATTCCCTACATTTTCGATAAACAAAATAGAATCTGATGGTGGTTTAAGTTCTTTAATCGCTTTATTTACCATATCGCTATCCAAATGGCAGCCTTGTCCGGTATTAATTTGTACAACTGGTATTTTTAAAGCATCAATTCTGTTTGCATCATTAAAGGTCTGCTGATCGCCTTCAATTACCGTGAATGTAATTTGAGAAGACTGGTCTGATAAAGTTCTTTCGAGCAAACTTGTTTTCCCTGAACCAGGCGAGCTAACCAAATTAATAGTAAAAATATTTTTTGCTTCAAAATATCCCCTATTTCTTTCGGCTAAAAGCTTATTTTCATGTAAAATATCTTGCTCAAGCTCA
>DAOVUO010000425.1 GCA_030632545.1 Bacteroidales bacterium | reverse complement strand
CCACCAAAAAGCTTGTGAAAAGAGGAGTAACAGAATTAGTTACACCTGGGGTTTCACTTAATGACAATATTATAGAAAACAAAGAAAATAATTTCTTAGCAAGTGTTTTAATAGCAAAAAATTATGCTGGAGTTGCATTTCTTGATATTTCAACTGGAGAATTTTCAATAGCTCAAGGTAATTACGAATATATCGACAAACTACTTAATAGCCTAAACCCCAAAGAAATTCTATACGAAAGAAGTCAAAAAAATGAATTTGAACAATATTTTGGTCAAAAATTCTATACTTATCCAGTAGATGAATGGATGTTTGTTTACGATTCGGCTCACGAGAGGCTACTAAAGCAATTTGACACTCAATCTTTAAAAGGATTTGGTGTAGAAAGTATAAATTTAGGATTATCATCGGCTGGCTCAATATTGCACTACCTAGATTTAACTCAACATAATCAAACAAAGCATATTACCAAATTGTCTCGCATTGATGAAGATAATCATGTTTGGCTAGATAAATTTACTATTCGCAACCTTGAGCTTTTTAGGCCAATGAACGAAGATGGGAAATCGCTTATAGAAGTATTGGACAATAGTTCTACACCTATGGGGTCGAGGCTTTTAAAAAAGTGGTTGGCTTTACCATTAAAAAATCCAACAGAAATTAATAAGCGCCATGAAATGGTTGAATTTCTAACAAAAAATAATTCGCTTAAAGAAAAAATAGCTGCTTATATAAAGGAAATTGGTGATTTGGAACGCTTAGCGTCAAAAGTTTCCACAATGCGAATATCACCAAGAGAGCTAGTCCAATTAAAAAACTCCCTTAACGCAATAATTCCTATAATTGAAGCATGCGACAGCTCAAATAACCAGCATTTTAAAGTTTTAGCTAAAGAACTAAGTCCTTGTGACAAGGTACGTTTACGTATCACTAAAGAAATAAATGATGATGCCCCAGTACAACTTCAAAAAGGAAATGTAATAGCAACTTCTGTAAACGAAGAACTTGATGAATTACGTAATTTAGCCTACTCAGGGAAAGATTATCTTGCAAAAATGCAAGAAACACAAGCTCTTGAAACAGGAATTACATCACTAAAAATTGGATTTAATAGTGTATTTGGCTACTACTTTGAGGTAAGAAATACACACAAGGATAGAGTGCCAGAAAATTGGATTAGAAAACAAACGTTGGTAAGTGCAGAACGATACATTAATGAAGAATTAAAAGAATATGAATCTAAAATTCTTGGTGCAGAGGAAAAAATACAAATTTTGGAAGCAAAATTATACCAAGCAATAGTACAGGATTTAAGTAATTATATTGTTGTACTACAAAAAAATGCATATATTATTGCTAAATTAGATATTTTACATTCATTTGCTTTTACAGCTATCCAAAATAACTATACACGTCCTTATGTTGATGATTCTGACAGCATAAATATTAAAAAAGGGCGACATCCAGTTATTGAGAAACAATTACCAATTGAAGAAGAATATATTCCTAATAATGTAAAGCTAGACACAAAAAACCAACAAATAATAATTATTACTGGACCAAATATGGCTGGCAAATCGGCTCTTTTACGACAAACAGCATTAATTGTGTTAATGGCACAAATAGGGAGTTTTGTTCCTGCCTCTGCTGCAGAAATCGGTTATGTAGATAAAATTTTCACGAGAGTTGGTGCTTCAGATAATATTTCGTTAGGCGAATCTACTTTTATGGTAGAAATGAACGAAGCAGCAAGTATTCTCAATAATCTTACTCACCGTAGCCTTGTGTTATTCGACGAATTGGGCAGAGGAACAAGTACTTACGATGGCATTTCAATTGCTTGGTCTATAGTCGAATTTATCCACGAATATCATAAAGGACGTGCAAAAACATTATTTGCAACTCACTACCATGAGCTTAATGAAATGGAAAAAGATTTTAAGCGAATAAAAAATTACAATGTATCTGTACGAGAGATTGACAATAAAATTATTTTTCTTAGAAAGCTTGTGCCAGGAGGAAGTGAGCATAGTTTTGGTATTCATGTTGCCCAAATGGCTGGAATGCCACCAAGTGTTGTAAAACGTGCCGAAAGAATATTAGAAGAACTTGAAGGCCGTAGAAGTGATAGTGAATTGAGTAAGCCAGTTAAAGAGCTTGGACAAAATAGAGAGGGTTACCAATTAAGCATTTTTCAGCTTGACGACCCCGTTTTAAGCCAAATCAGAGATGAAATTAAAAAATTAGACATAAACAAATTAACCCCAATTGATGCTTTAAACAAACTAAACGAGATAAAAAAGATTGTAGGATTGAAATAAATCAAAAAACCGATCTTATACCTTATAGTATTAGGTCGGCCGCTTTTATAACTTTATCTTTTTTCTTACCAAACTGGCGAGCAATTAACACACAAGACATGCCGCCAACAGAAATACCGTAAAGCCAACTTTCTGGCGAAATCAAATAGCTAATTCCATAACCTAATACAAGGCCAATAACTAAGCCCCAAGCACTGTATGTTGATGAATAATATTCCAATGGATAAAAACCATGTTCATATCGCATGTGCTCAAGCATACGACTAAGCTCGCTTTCATATTTCCTTCTCATTTTTGAGCTTCCACTAAGATAATCAGTTAAATTATCAGCTACTTCAGAAATATCTCTTTTCATTGAATTACATTCTCTACAACTTGATGAATAATTATCTACTTTTCCGGCTAATTTGAGAAACCTATCAACCTGAAAAAAACGATAATCTCTGTAATAAATTTTTTCTCTATTTTCAAAAATATTCGATTCAACCTGCGAGAACCAACTCTCTTGATTTTCCATAAAGATGCTTTTTTGTAAAATAATATAAAACTATGAGAGATACATTCTAGCCAAATATAGAAAATAAAAAAAGCTTTACCTAAGTTAAGCTTTTGGTCGGATAAAAAAGGAACTGGAAAAGTCATAATCTATTGATATCCAGTGCATTAGAAATGCAATAAATAAAACCATTTGTAATTCGTTGTTTATAATGATGTACATCCAGTATTATACATTGTTTTAAAAAGAACTCTTTTCCTCTACAAATGTATGTTTTTTTTAATCATGGATTTTTGAATATAAGGTAAAAAACATAAAAGACCGCCCGATGAAGTTTTAAAATCTTCTTGCTCAAAAGGCAAAAGAGAAGTTTTTTGAGCTTTTATCTTCACTTTCT
>DAOVUO010000158.1 GCA_030632545.1 Bacteroidales bacterium | reverse complement strand
TTTATAACTTAAATACTGAGGGGGAAATTATTAATTGGAAAAAGGGGAGTGGGCGAAAACTTGAAATAGCTCCAAATAGTGATCTTTATTTACTTTTAGGCGATAGAATTGTTAAAAAAGAAAATAAGGGAATTTGGCAAGATATTAAACTACCCAATCCAATGCTTTTTCCAACTTGTATGCAATTTGATAGTGATACTGATTTTTGGCTTGGAACAAGTGAAGGTTTATATAAATATGTGGGTGATACCGTAATAAATTACTCGCAGAATTTTACTTTCTTAAAAGAGTATATTGATGATATTGTGGTTAAACCTAATGTTCTATATGTATCTATAAAAGGCGTTGGCTTAGGTGTACTTAAAGGTGATTCCCTGAATTTAATTCAACAGGTGGATGGCTTAAGTAGTAATTTTATTAATGATATTGCAGTCCAAAATGATAGTGTAGTTTGGACTGCCAATAATAATGGATTAAATAGAATTGTTTTTGACAAGGACTATAATTACAGTATAGATTATTTCAATGAGCAATCAGGATTACCTTCAGCTAATTTAAAAAGTCTTGCCTTTTGTAATGATGAGCTTTGGCTTGGAAGTACTAAAGGTTTAGTGAAAATAAAATCTCCTAATTTAGTGAAGCATAAAATAGGAGCTAATGTTATTATTGATAGTGTACTAATTAATAGTTCATCTGTTGAAATATCAGAGCATATAGAAATATTGAATAATAAGCAATCTATTGAATTTTATTTTCAAGTAATTGGTTTTTTGAATAATAGAGATGTTAAGCTTCAATATAGCATAGATAATGGTAGTAAAAAGGATATACTTGGGAATTATTTAAAGTTATCGAATTTTAAGCATCTTAGGCAAGATATTAAATTTTTTGTTGTTGAAAGAGAATGTGTTACAAAGTTTTATTCTTTGCAACTTTCTGTTAGGGAAGAGTTTCAAGAGAGTGTTTATTTTCAATTTACTGTATTGGCTGTTTTTCTTGCAATAATGTTAGTCGTTACAAAACTTGCAGTCTCTTTTGTGAGAAAAAGGGCTATCTCTAAAGAGCAATATCTAAGAAATAAGCAAAAAGCTTTAATTACTCAGATAAATCCAAGATTTTTCTATGCATCTATTGACACAATTCGTTATTTACTAAATAAAGGCAAAACAAAGGCAGTAGATGAGTATTTGAAGAATTTTACTGAACTTTTACGAAATATTCTTTTAAATGCAAATTATAATATTATCCATATTGAAAAGGAAATTGGGCTAATAGAGTATTATTTATCTTTGGCAAAAGTACGCTATAAGAATAATTTGGATATAGAGTTTGAAACTTCTTATTTATCTATGGGAAAGAAAATTTATATTCCACCAATGCTTGTATTAGCAGTAGTTGACGCTTTTATAGATGGACTTAATCCTATTTATAATCATAAGATTAGGATTTTGATTGAAGAACAGGGTGATAATTGCTTAATTTCGGTAGAATTTACTGTGTATGGACGAGAATCTGTTGGTAGATTTATTTCGAGTGAAAAAACGGCTTTTATAGAAAAAAGAGTAAGTTTAGTTAATCGGCTTTATGGTTCGTCTATTAAGTTTAATTACGATTTGTTAGAAGATAGAACAAAACGATTTGTGAGTGAAAGGCGGAATTTTATTCTTCCGGTTAATATTGAACAAAGTAGAAGAAAAGATAGAACGAAAGTTTTTCGTTTATTTTTTTAGTATAAAATCTAAGTTTCGCTTAAGTCCAGCATATTTAGTTCGTTTTACCGCCGATTTTTTAAATAACTCTCTGTACTTTTCTTCACTTAAGTTTTCCCAATCATCCTTTTTAAAGTTTAATAATTCTGGATGAGGCTGAAATAATGGTTCTTTGTGATATTCAATTCGTTTGTTCCATGGACATACATCTTGGCAAATATCACAACCGAAAGCATTATTGGCAAATTTTTCTTTATAGTTTGCTGGTAATTCATTTTTGTATTCGATTGTAAAATACGAAATGCATTTACTCCCATCTACAACACCTGGCTTTATTATTGCATTTGTTGGACAAGCAATTATACAGCGATTGCATGTGCCGCAATAGTCTTCAATTGGTTTTTCGTTATAGCTTAAATCTAAATCAATTATTAACTCTGCCAAAAAGAAAAATGAGCCTGATTTTGTAATTAAATTTGAGTTTTTTCCTATCCACCCAATTCCTGCCAGTTTTGCCCAAGCTTTTTCGAGAATAGGAGCAGAGTCTACAAAAATACGACCTTCAATTTTACCAATATTTTCGTGAATATAATTGAATAATTGTTTGGCTTTATCTTTTACAATCAAATGATAATCTTGCCCATAAGCATATTTTGCAATTTGAGGAGCTTCAGTAATTTGTTGTTTTTCTGGGAAATAATTGTAAAGTAGAGATATTACTGATTTTGCACCCGGAACAAGTATAGTTGGGTCGAGGCGTTTATCAAAATGATTAGCCATATAGTGCATTTCACCATGACTATTATTTTTGAGCCAGTTTTCTAAATTTTGAGCTTCTTCGCTTAAAAAGCGTGCTTTTGCAAAGCCACAATCAGAAAAGCCCAGACGGAGAGCCTCAGCTTTTATTAATTCAGAATATCTTTGTTTAAGCAATTCTTTCAAAGCAAATTATTTGTCTGAATTAAACTTTATTAAAGCTCAATAAACATTTCTATAAGAACCCTAATTCTAATTTTGCAACTTCCGACATCATATCTTTATTCCATGGTGGGTCAAAAACTAAATTTACGATTACTCGTTTAATTCCATCAATTGCTCTTAATTCCTGATTAACTTGTGCCACTAATTGGTCTGCAACTGGGCAGTTTGGCGTGGTAAGAGTCATTTGTACATCTAAATTATTGTATTCATCAACATCTATTTCGTAAATCAAGCCCAAATCGTATATGTTAACTGGAATTTCAGGATCATAAATAGTTTTTATCACTTTAACAACTTCTGCTTCTAATTGTAAAAAACTAGGCTCATTTTCTTCTTGTATCATTGTTTTTTTTCCCATTTTATTTTGATTTAGCATCAAAAGCAACTGCATATAATTTCATTTGTTTTAGCATTGCGGCTAATCCATTGGCTCTTGTAGGTGATAAATTCTGACTTAAACCAATTTTATCTATAAAATATAAATTAATCTCTATAATTTCCTTTGGTGTACGTTTGTTAAGTACTTTTATAAGTAATGATATAATTCCATTTGTAATAATAGCATCGCTATCACCAGTAAAATAAATTAAGCCTTCTTTTAATTCAGCATGCAGCCATACACGAGACTGGCATCCATTAATTAAATATTGGTTTGTTTTAAATTGGTTATCTATTTGAGGTGTATCTGTTGCTAAATCAATTAAATATTGATATTTATCTAGCCATTCGTCAAATACTGAAAAATCTTCTACTATTTGGTCTTGTATTTCATTAATTGTCATAATTGGGTTTTACGTGTTTATGAAAACATTTGTTGTGCTTTTAATAATGCATTTGTTAATTTATCTACTTCTTCTTTTGTATTATAAATAGCAAAAGATGCACGAACAGTGCCATTTATACCCAATTTATTCATTAATGGTTGCGTACAATGATGTCCTGTTCGAACAGCAATTCCCATTTTATCGAGTATCATACCTAAATCGTAATTATGTATTTTATCAATTATAAATGATAAAGCCGAAGCTTTTTTATCAGCAGTACCAATTATTTTTAGGGCTTCTATTTCGTTTAATTTTTGAGTAGCATAGTTTAACAATTCGCTTTCGTAATTTGCTATGTTTTTTAAGCCTATATTTTGCACATATTTCAATGCTTCTGCTAAAGCAATTGCTCCAACATAGTTATTTGTTCCTGCCTCAAATTTTAGGGGTATTTCTGCATAAGTGGAGCTTATATAACTTACTTGATCAATCATGTCGCCACCACTTTGATAAGGCGGAAGTTTTTCAAGCCATTCTGTTTTACCATAAAGCGCACCAATACCTGTTGGAGCATAAATTTTATGTCCTGAAAAAGCTAAAAATTCGCAGTCCAAATCTTGTACGTCAACTTCAATGTGCTGAACCGATTGAGATGCGTCTAAAAGTACAGGAATATTAAATTGATGTGCTTTTGCTATCATCTCTTTAACAGGATTTATTGTTCCTAAACTATTTGAAACATGTGCGATAGAGAAAATTTTTACTTTATCAGAAAGTAAGTTCTCAAATTCGCTTTGAATAAGTTCACCTTTTTCGTTTATTGGAATAATTTTAAGCTCAGCACCTGTTTTCTGACAAGCAATTTGCCAAGGCACTAAATTAGCATGATGTTCTAATGCCGAAACTATTATTTGATCGCCTTTTTTCAGAATACTCTGAGTAAATGCATCTGCAATAAGATTAATTGAATCAGTAGCACCTTTGGTAAAAATAATTTCTTTTGAACTGCTTGCATTTAAGAATTGAGCTACAAAATCTCTCGACGATTCGTACTCTTGAGTGGATTTATCGCTCAAAAAGTGAACTCCACGATGTACATTTGCATTTGTTGTTCGATAAAAATCTGAAATTCTATCAATTACGATATTGGGCTTTTGTGTTGTAGCCCCATTATCTAAATAAACAAGTGGTTTTCCATAAACAGTTTGCTGAAGTATCGGAAAATCTGCTCTTATTTTATCTATATCAAAACTCATATTTTAAATACTAATTTTAGTGGCCAAATAAATTAAATTTTATTATTTCAATGGATTAAAACGTACTTGTAGCAACTCGTTTATATATTCTTTTAATTCTGTATTTTTTATATCTTCTAAAATATCAGCAGCAAAGGCAAATAATAATAATTTTATTGCACTTTTTTTGGAAATACCTCGTGCTTGCATAAAAAATATTGCATCCTGGTCTAATTGACCAGTTGTTGAACCATGCGAACATGCAACATCATCAGCATAAATTTCTAATTGTGGTTTGCTACTTATTTTGGCAAAATCGCTCAGTAATAAATTTTTATTTGATTGATTTGCATAAGTTTGTTGTGCATCGGGGGCTACATAAACTTTTCCAAAAAATATTGCTGTGGATTTATCATCAGCAACTCCTTTGTAAATTTGGTCGCTATTGCAATGTGCATTATTATGATTAACTAGTAAATAGTTGTCAAAATGCTCTTGATTTACAGGAACATAAAGCCCATTAAGTTTTGCAGTTGCGTTTTCGCCCTCAAAATCAACTATTGTATTATTGCGTATTAGTTTACTTTTTAAACTAAAAGTATTTTGCTTATAATTTGAACTAGCTTTTTGTTCTACTTTAATTGTATTGATATTAAAGCTGTTTCCTGTTTTGTTTTGGATAATACTTTGCTCAAAATTAGCATTTTCGCCAACTATTACTTCAGTATTTGTGTTTTCAAATCCTCCATTGTGAGTAGATAGTTGCGAAACGATGATTTGTGCTTGAGCACCACTTTCAATCACAAATAAATTATTTAATTGTGAAAAAACATTTGCATTAGGCGAGCCATCTATTAAAACTAAATGAAAAGGTTTTTCTACGTATTTATTTTTTTTGATATACATAAAAGCCCCATTTTGAGGATATGCAGCCGCTAATGCTGAGAAAATATTTTCCTTATATATGCTTGTTTTTTCTGTATTTTTAACAAAATTGCTGTTTAAAAGTTGTTCCGAAGTTGGACTAAAAATGTAATCAGTATTTTGCTCAATATTACTTAAATGAGCTTGAAAATTACTATTGTAAAATACCAAAGTATTTGTCCTTGTTGGGAGTTTTTCTAACGCATCAAAGTCCTTTTTGCTTAGTTGTTTGCTCTCTGTTATTTGAAATTTTTGTTCAAGTAGATACTTGATTTTTGATTTACGCCAAAGCTCGTCTTTAGGCGTGGGAATATCCATTTGCTCTAAAGCCTCTAAAACCTTTGCCTTATAGCTATCAGAAACTTGAATACTTTGAGCTTTTTGAGCAAGTTCTAATAAATATTCTTTATTTATAAGTGTTTGTTCCATTATTTAGGCTTCAGTATTTTCTTTTTTAATCCAATCGTAACCTTTTTCTTCTAATTCTAAGGCTAATTCTTTTCCGCCTGTTTTTACAATTTTACCGTTGTAAAGTACGTGAACAACATCTGGTACTATGTAATCTAGCAATCGCTGATAGTGCGTGATTATAATTGTGGCATTATCTTTTGATTTTAGCTTGTTTACTCCGTTAGCAACAATTTTAAGTGCGTCAATATCTAGTCCTGAATCTGTTTCGTCTAAAATAGCAAGTTTTGGCTCATGCATTGCCATTTGAAAAACTTCATTTTTCTTTTTCTCACCACCCGAAAAACCTACATTTACAGCTCTTCCTGCTAAGTTTTCGTTTAATTCAACTAAGGCTTTTTTTTCTTTCATGTA
>DAOVUO010000346.1 GCA_030632545.1 Bacteroidales bacterium | reverse complement strand
GAGGAATTTTTAAAATATTTGGTTAAACATGCTTTAGATAATTGTGCAACAGATATTCAGTTTTTGAATAAAATGTTTGATAAAAACTTAATTGCTCGTCTGGAAAAAGTGGTGAAAGAAGATTTTGTTCGTTTAACTTATTCCGAAGCTGTTGAAGTGCTTATAAATACAAAGCAAAAGTTTGAGTACAAAGTAGAGTGGGGGGTAGATTTACAAAGTGAGCATGAGCGTTATTTGGTAGAGAAGCATTACGAAAGACCTGTTATTTTAACGGATTATCCAAAGACAATTAAGGCTTTTTACATGAAGCAAAATGACGATGATAAAACTGTAAAAGCTATGGATGTTTTGTTTCCACAAATAGGCGAAATTATTGGAGGTTCGCAGCGTGAAGAGGATTATGATAAATTATTGGCTCGTATAAAGGAAATGGGAATAGAGGAAAAAGATGTGTGGTGGTATTTAGAAACCAGACAATTTGGTTCTGTTCCGCATAGTGGATTTGGTTTAGGTTTTGAGCGTTTAATGCTTTTTGTTACTGGAATGAAAAATATTCGTGATGTTATACCATTCCCTCGTTCGCCTAAAAATGCAGAGTTTTAATCTTATAAATGTATAGAAAAAAAGCCTGATAGTAGTATACTGTCAGGCTTTGGTGTTTTATTGAAAAAGTTTTTGAAAATTTATATTTTAAAAACAGATATAATTTTTTTTAGTAGCTCTGCTTGAGCTGATAGCTCCTCTGATGAGGATGATAATTCTTCGGAAGAAGCCGAATTTTGGTTTGTAACCTGTGATAACTGAATAATTGAATTATTTATTTCAAGCACCCCAGTCGCTTGATCTTTATTTGCTTCAACTATATTACTTACATGTTCTGCACTTTTTATTAATGCTGGAATTAGTTTATTAAGCTTTTCGCCTGCGATTTTTGAAATTTTTTGCCCAGATGTGGATAATTTATTGATTTCTTCGGAGGCAATTTTTGTTTTATCTGCCAATTTCCTTATTTCACTTGCAACAACGGCGAATCCCTTTCCTTGTTCTCCTGCCCGAGAAGCTTCAATAGAGGCGTTTATCGCTAAAATATCTGTCTTTTCAGCTATTTCAGCAATAATTGTAATTTTTTCGTTTATTTTTGATATGGAATCAATAGTTTGTACAAATATTTCATTACTTAATTTCATCTCTTTGGTGGAATTTGTTGTAATTTTACTCGTATTTGCAGCCATTTCAGTATTTGAATTTATTGTAGCAAGCATTTCTTCTACGGATGATGAAATATCTTCGGTTGTTGATGACTGTTCATTTGCACCTTGTGCTAATTGTGCCGAATTACTAGAAATATATTTACTAGCACTTGACAGATTTGCTGCACTGTTTGTAATATCA
This sequence comes from Bacteroidales bacterium, assembly GCA_030632545.1. Lineage (GTDB taxonomy): Bacteria > Bacteroidota > Bacteroidia > Bacteroidales > DYOH01 > DYOH01. The sequence goes on along the minus strand of DAOVUO010000346.1, from coordinate 2,532 downwards.
GAAATAAGTTTTATTAAATTTTCAACCATTTTTTCCATTGATCGCATTAATCCAGTATTTTTTCCCTTATTCTTGATTTCGATAGTTAGGTCGCCTTCTGAAACACTACTTACAAGCTCAATAATTTCGTTCATTGTTCCGCCTAAAGTATTGATTATATCTTTTGTAATTAGTGTGGCAAGTAAAAAAGCAAGAACAACTACTAGAATACCTACAAATATCATAATATTTATTGCTAAAGTAGTTTCTTTTTCTAATTGACTTACGCTTTCATCCATAAAATCATGAATCAATTCTTCTGTCTCGTCAGCCTTCTGAATAAATTCATCAAAAAGTTTGTCAAAATTTTGGTCTGCTTCAGAGCCGATATTAGCCGCATTTGTATTTCCATTTATGAGGGTTTCATATCTAATATGGGCACTTTTTATAAACTTTTCTACATCAAGTTTTACAATTTCTGTTGTTTTTCTAATTTCTATATTTTCAGTTTTATAAAATACACCTTCCTCATTTTCTCCACCAACTAAAATTGCATCACAATACCATAAAGTTTTGTCTAATAATTCCCAAACATGCTCAATATCTTCATTCTCATCACCACTCATTATTTCTTCAAACCACAAATGTGCAGTAGTAGCAGTGAGCTTAATTTCCATTGCTGCATCTCCCAAAGGTGCTAGTTCTACACCCACCTCTTTTCCTAGCTGCGCAATTTTTTGAGTATAATGAATCGCTAACGCACTTGTAATTATAGTAATTATGGCTATTAAACTAAATGCGTAAAGTAGTTTTTGGCGAATAGTTAAGTTTGAAAGCATGTTTTTGTTATTTTTAGTAGGTTTAAAAAAAATATTATAATAGCTAAATGTATGAAAAAAAAATAGAAAAAGATAATAAAATCCACATTTCTATTTTTTATTAATTAATTCTCGTGCAAACATTTTATTTTAAAAAAATATTCACTTAGCTAGGGCTATGTTTACTTTTTTTGTTTCTCAAAAATCAAAAAATATCTGCAACTTAAGCTAAATCTCGTACTTGACTAAGGGATTGTGATGGAATAAATTGACAGTTTTAAACCAAGTTATTTCGGAACAATCCCTAAACACTAGGATTGAGTAAATAAGGATATGGAAATTTAATATACAGCTATCATAATAACAATAGAATTTGTTAAGTTTTGACAAAGTTGTCGTTATTAGATAATTACAAAAATGCACCGAATTATTGAATAACAAATAAAATTTTATTACGTATTATAACGTTAGTGCAATGAACAATTTTTTATTATGATTAGAACCGTATTAATTATTACTATTTTAGGCTTTATAAGCTTTGCTTTCTCGCAGGATAATGAGAGCGTATACAAAAATGATAATGTTTTTGTTCAGGGTGAGTATTTAAAATATGAAGCTGGATATGGATGGATTGTTGGAGCAATAGCAGAAATTACTCTTGAAAATAAAAAGTATAAAGGAAAAGATGTATATTATGCTAATGGAAGTGCTCAAACAGTTGGCTTAGCTGATGCAATATACGAAGTATATGATGTTTATGAGAGTTATTTTGATGTGCATACAGGTTTACCTTTTTATGCAGTTGAAAATAAAAGTGAAGGGCCACGTTATCGCTACTATAACGAGCTTAAATTTTTGCATGAACAAAATTTAGTAAAAACAAGTAAAAAGGGAAAAGTTGATACAATTCCACATCGTACTTTTGATATTCTTTCCGCTCTTTTTCAGCTACGTAATACAGTAAAAAATGACATAAAAATTGGACAACAAGTTAAGTTGCATACTTATTTTAATGGTGAAAATTGGGATTTAATTGTTCGGTTTTTAGGTTATGAAACTGTTAAATTAGATTTTGGTAAAGTAGAATGTTTTAAATTTATGCCAGTTGTTCAAGAAGGTCATGTGTTTAAAAATGAAGATGCTTTAAGTATATGGGTGTCGAGAGATGGAGCAAAAGTTCCTGTAAAAATAGAATTTGATTTAATGGTGGGCTCTTTTAAAGCTCAACTTGTTGAATATAAAGGATTGAAATATCCAATTAATGTAGAAACAAACTAAAAAGAACAAATTATGAAATGGAGATTTTTGATGTTAGTTGCCATTATTGCAATGAGCCTTTTTGCCTGTAAAAACAAAAAAACAATTGTAACTGAACCAGTAGAGGTGGTGGCAGCAGTTGATTCATCTGCAATTTTTGAGGCACAAAAGAATTTAGTAGCCGACTCTCTAAATGCAATTATAAATGGAACTTCTGCTTTGAGTTTAGAAGAGCAACAAAGCTATGTTGATGAATTGAAGAGTAGGAATTTTAGTGATGCAAAAATTTTAAATTTAATAATTAAGGCTTCTGATAAAATTAAGGAGGCATTAGAAGCGAGAAATGTTAAAGTTAAACCACTTAAAAATCAGCTAGAAGAAAATTTTACTAAAATAATGAATGCAGCTAGTTACGCAGAAGCAGATATGATTATTAATGAAACACTTGAGAAATTTGAAAGTCCTGAAACACCAGTTC
>DAOVUO010000270.1 GCA_030632545.1 Bacteroidales bacterium | reverse complement strand
GCCGTTTATAAATTTAGTAACTGAGTGTAAAACCACATCAGCACCTAATTCCAATGGCTTTTGTAAGTATGGACTAGAAAAAGTATTATCAACTACAACCGTAATTCCGTGCTCATGGGCTAATTTAGATGCAGCAATAATATCTGTAATTTCCATTGTTGGATTAGAAGGAGTTTCCAGATACAAAACAGCCGTATTATCTTTAATTGCTTCTTTAATTGCATTCAAATCTGAAGTAGGAACAAAAGTTGCTTCTACACCAAAACGAACAAAATCTTGCTCTAAAATCCCACGTGATGGGCCGTAAATAGAAGCAGTACAAACAATGTGTTTTCCTTGTCCGAGTAGAGCAAAATATACTGCACTTACAGCACCCATTCCCGAGCTAGTTGCAATGCCGCCAAACCCATTTTCTAACTCTGCAATATTATTTTCTAAAACTTCAATGGTCGGATTACCAATACGAGTATAGATATAGCCTTTTTCTTTACCTGCAAATAAATCGGCACCATGTTGTGCGTTTTTAAAAGCAAAAGTTGAGGTTTGGTAGATAGGTACAGTTGCACTTCCCATTGGATCGTCAAAAGCACCTGCATGAATTAATTTAGTGTCAAAACCTTTATTTTTAGTATTCATAATATAATTTATTAATTGTTACGTTTTAAGGCAAATATAGATAAATTGATAGGCTAAAAAAAGTTTTTGAACATAAAAGAAGTAGAGATATATTTTGATGATATTATATTATGTATCTATTCGTATATATTTTGCATTCCCTTAGATTATTATTGATTTTTTGTATTAATATGTTTGTTTTGCATTAGATTATTTGCAAGTTGTTAAAAACTTGTATTTGTAAGCAGATGCTCGTAAATTTATAGACGAAATAAACACAATGTTTTTGTACAATTGTTAGCGGTGCAATATGAGAAGTGAACACTTATATTGGAAAATTATACTTATTTTTGTTTTAAATATAAAATCTTAAAAAGAGAGAATTAAATGAACATTGATATAGATAAATATAAACCTCAAATAAAGTCTGCAATAGAATTATTTTGGAACACTCGAAATAAGCAAACTACTCAGCAGACAACAAAGAATGTAAACGATACAGAAAATAGAAGTGCTGTCACAGGAGGAAAGCAACTTGATGGATTTCTTGACCTTTTTTGTGTAGTAGCAGAAGATATAGGAATCCCCATGAACTGTATTTACACAAAAAGCAATCATATTCCGGGATATTTTAGACCAACAAAGGATTGGGACTTATTAATAATTTCGCCAAACAAAAAACTGATTTCAGTTATTGAATTGAAATCTCAAGTTGGTTCTTTTGGAAATAATTTTAATAACCGAACAGAAGAATCTTTAGGGAGTGCAATTGACTTATGGACTGCATTTAGGGAAAAAGCATATCCAAATCAATCAGCACCTTGGGTTGGTTACTTAATGTTAGTTGAAAAATCAGATAAATCGACAAAGCCAGTAAGAGTAAGTGAACCTCACTTTAAAGTATTTCCAGAATTTATAGGTGGTTCTTATCTTGATAGATATAGAATACTTTGTCAAAAATTAATGTTAGAAAGACATTATTCTCAATCTTGTTTAATGTGGTCAAAAAATGATTCAACATTTGGAAATGTTGTGGATGACATATCAATAGAATCTTTCATTTTTTCTTTTATAGGTCATTTGGTCGGGCAATTAAATGAGTTTAAATAAGATTATGAAACGAAAAAATGGCAGAAATCACGGAGAAGTATTTACTAAATTAAATGTAGTTAAATATATTTTAGATGAAGTAGGATATTTGCCTTCAGAAAACTTGAAGAATATGCGTATTCTTGAGCCTGCATCAGGTCAAGGAGCATTTGCTATTGAAATTATCAATCGGTTAGTTGAATCTTCATTAAATTTTGGTTTTGATTTTATTATAGCTTTAAATCAAAATATTCAATTAGTTGAAATAGATAAATTAAGTTTTGAAAATCTTAAAAATAACATATTTAATACCATTCGAAATAATGGGTATCTTATAGAAAATGTGAGTCTTTCAATTTTCTCAAATTCTAATTATTTACAATATCAGACTTATTCGGAATTTGATTGTATTGTAGGTAATCCACCTTATGTAAGGCACGAAATTATAGACTCTAAATTAAAATCAATTTACAAAAAAGAGTATTCAACTTTCAAATATAGAGCAGATTTATATATTCCTTTTTATGAAAAGTCCCTAAAATTACTATCAAAAAAAGGAAAATTATCTTTTATATGCTCAAATAGATGGCTTTTTAACCAATACGGAAAACCACTAAGAGAAATGATAGCTAAACAATATCATTTATCAAAAATTATTAATATTGAAAAAGTAAATGCTTTTGATGAAGAGGTTATTGCATACCCCTGTATTACAACTATTCAAAATGGTGATGGTAATATGACAAAGTATTATGAATCACAAGAAAAAAAAATAAATATTAATAATATTGATTTTACACTAATGGCGACACCAAAAAGTGGTTCTTGGCAAAACTTATTTTTAGATTATAATATAAATCACAAATATTTAGTAGGAATTGAAGACCAGAATTTTAAAATAGGTATTGGAATAGCGACTGGTGCTGATAAGATATTTATTAAAAAACATTCAGAACTAAATGGAATTGAAAAAAGTCGTTTAATGCCACTCATTAAATCTAAATCACTTAAAGGAAATGAAATTGATTGGGATAACTCATATGTAATAAACACATTTGAAAAGAATAGCATTTGTGATTTAAATAATTTTCCACATTTAAATGACTATTTAAATAGTTATAGAGATATATTACTTAAGCGACATATTGCAAAAAAAAATCCAACATATTGGTATAAAACAATTGATAAAATAAAGCCTGATTTACAGAAACAACACAAACTTCTTCTACCTGATTTATCTGGTAGTAAATTCTTATTTATAGATGAGGGTAAATTCTATCCTCATCACAATGTATATTATATTACACACAAGAATCTAAACAAATTAAAGATTTTAGCCTGCATATTAATGTCAGATTTTATTAAAGACCAATTATCACAAATTGGAATTAGAATGAATGGTGGATTACCACGTTTTCAATCACAGACATTAAAAAAAATACGAATACCAAACATTGAAGAATTGACAATTATTGACAGAGAATTATTAATTGATTCTTATAATAATAGAAATTTAAACGAATTAAATAGAATCGTAAACAAATACTGCACCCAACACAGTATAAAAGCAATAGCTGGCATTGTTGACATTCCAAGTTTATCGCATTTAACAAATCTCGTGGTTAATCGGGAAATATGTGCTATTTAACCCACTACTGCTCTTATACCAACCGTTACCAACATTGAAAATAGCATTTTGCAGATTCAACTAATTGTATTAACTTTGTAATTACATTTAATCATTTAAGATTATGGAATTATCAATAATAAAAATAGGAAACTCAAAAGGGTTTAGACTTAGTAAAACCTTGATTGACAAGTACAATATCAAGGACAAAGTAGAACTAATTCTCGAAAATGACTATTTCATTTTAAAACCTATTTCTCAGCCTAGAAAGGACTGGGACATTGCATTTCAAGAGATGAATGAAAACGGGGATGACCAACTTCTATTTAATGATGTTTTCGAAAATGAAAACTTAGAAGAATGGATTTAAGGCAATATCAAATAGTTCTAGTCAATTTAGACCCGACTATAGGAAGTGAAATAAAAAAGACAAGACCTTGTGTTATAATTTCACCAGACGAAATGAATAAACATCTACGGGCGATTATTGTTGCACCCATGACAACTAATTCGAAAAATTATCCAACCAGAATTGAAGTAAAACATGACAGAAAAATTGGTTGGATTGTTATTGACCAAATCAGGACAATTGACAAACAAAGAATTATTAAAACATTAGGACGACTATCACAACCTGAAATTAAGGAAGTTAAATCAGTAATAAAAGAAACGTTTGTCGACTAATTATGAAGAGAAACGATGGGTAACAAAAGCTAAATTAAAAAAAAAAGACAACGCATTAAGTTATAGGTTATTGCAAGAATTTGAATACTTGATAATTGAGGAAATAACTAATGCTAAAATAACGAATAAATGACAGAATTAGAGTTAATAATTAACCTACACAAAAATTCAGAAAGACAGGGGCCTGGTAGCGAAAAAGAAACGCTGAAAGCTTTTGAATTTATGAATTTGCCGAGTGACAGAAATTTAAAAATAGCGGACATTGGTTGTGGTTCGGGTGGACAAACAATTACGCTTTCTCAAAATTTAAATGGTGAAATAATAGCGGTAGATTTGTTTCCTGAATTTTTGGATGAACTAAATGAGAAAACGGAAAAATTAGGATTAGTAAAGAAAATAGTAACACTTGAAAGGTCAATGGACGATTTGCCATTCAACAGCGAAGAATTCGATATTATTTGGTCGGAAGGTGCTATTTATAATATAGGATTTGAGAATGGAGTAAAAAAATGGAAAGACTATCTGAAAATTGGTGGTTATTTAGCGGTGAGTGAAATTACTTGGATAACTAATTCTCGACCAAGTGAAATAGCAGATTTTTGGACACAGGAATACCCTGAAATTGATATTGCTTCAAACAAAATCAAAATTTTAGAAAATAATGGCTACACACTTGTAGGATATTTTCATTTAAGTAAAAACAGTTGGATTGAAAACTACTACAAACCTATGGAAGAGAGATTTG
>DAOVUO010000155.1 GCA_030632545.1 Bacteroidales bacterium | reverse complement strand
TGCACAAACTGTGGTCAATGCATAATCCACTGTCCTACAGGCGCACTAACAGAACGAAGGTATTATGATGATGTTTGGGATGCTTTAGGTGATCCAGAAAAACATGTAATTGTAAATACGGCACCATCTGTACGAGTAGCTCTGGGAGAAACACAGGGAATGCCAGCAGGCTCACTTGTTACTGGAAAAATGGTTGCTTCGTTACGAAAAATGGGGTTTGACTCTGTACTGGATACTGATTTTGCTGCTGATCTTACTATTATTGAGGAAGGAACTGAATTACTTATGCGATTAAAAAAGGCACTTGTTGACAAAGAAGAAGTGGCTTTACCAATGATTACATCTTGCTCGCCAGGATGGGTAAAATTTATTGAGCACATGTACAATGATAAATTAGCTCACTTATCTACTTGCAAATCGCCCCAACAAATGTTTGGTGCAGTAGCAAAAACTTATTACGCCGACAAAATAGGCGTTGACCCTAAAAATGTGTACGTAGTGGCAGGAATGCCTTGTGCTGCAAAAAAATACGAAGCCAACCGAATGGAAATGAAAGACAGCGGTTTTCAGGATATTGATGCAGGTTTAACAACAAGAGAAATTGGGCACATGATAAAATCTGCTGGAATTAAATTTGACGAACTTGAAAATGAAAAATTTGATAAATTTATGGGCATAGCTTCGGGTGCAGGCGATATTTTTGCAGCAACAGGCGGAGTTATGGAAGCAGCTTTAAGAACAGTTTACGAAATTGTAACAGGCAGAGAAGTTCCATTTAAAAATCTTGAGATTAAGCCTGTGCGTGGTTTAGAATCTGTAAAAGAAACCAGTATAAAATTTGAAAATTGCTTACCCGAATGGAGCTTTTTAGAAGGAATAGAAGCTAAATTTGCTGTTGCTCATGGTTTGAAAAATGCCCGTGATATTATGGACATGATTACTGAAGGAAATTGCCCCTATACATTTATTGAAATAATGGCTTGTCCGGGTGGATGTATAGGTGGTGGCGGACAACCAATTCCTACAAATAATGAAATTAGGAAAAAAAGAATGGAAGCAATTTATCGTGAAGACACAAATAAAGAGTTACGTAAATCGCATGAAAATCCAGAAATAAAACAAATTTACGATGATTTTTTGGGCAAACCATTAGGCGAAAAATCACATAAGCTTTTACACACTCATTACAGACCAAGAAACAGGTATTAAATTGAATTTTAATGCCACGAATAAGAATTATTGAATCATAAAGGTAATAAGATAAGCTTGTTTTTCTACATATTATTTTCTGCGAAGCTTGAAAATAAAGAATAAGGTTTTTTTACTATAAAAACCTTATTCTTATAATTTTAAACCTTAGTAGAAATTTGTATTTCCATCAGAATACCTTATTACCTTATTAAAAAAGCGACAATATGTTTCTGATAAATCAGGAGTTATGAAATTTTGGCCTATAAAATAAAAAGTGCGTTTTTTCAAAAAAAAATTCGAAAAGGGGCAAGCCCCCTTTACCCCCAAATAATCAAATACTTAAATAATCAAATAAATCAATTATCCCTGATGCAACGAACCGAAAAGCCGTACGACTTACTGTAGTTGCTGCGGAAGGCATAGGCAATATCGTAATTGAGGTAGCGGTAGTAAGCGTAGCTACTGCTACTCTCCGTAGCACTCCACCAGTAACCGCTGCTGCCCGCATTGTTGAACGAGCCATTAGAGTAGAAGCGGCCGCCGCCCGGAAGAGCGGAAAAACCACTGCTGTTTGTCGCTCCCATATTTGGACTCTCCCAAATTGTGCCAGTAACTTTCATTTTCCCACCAGCAACTTTTTCACCACCCAAATAATCAACTAATTCTGTCCATTCTGCATCACTTGGCAAATGCCAAGCAGTGGGACAAACATTTTTTGCAGCTGCATAAGTATATAATGCTCCGTATTTCTTGCCATTTTCAGCTTTATTATCATAATAACACCATGCTTGGTCAATATTATTATCTTTAAGTTTAGCCCACGCTTCTTTATCAGCAACATGCGGTATGCCTTGTGTATAATTAAGGTTTTCGGCCATCCAAACCTGATTTCCAATTTTTACAGTTTTGTAGGTTTTACCATCTCTATTATCGATAAAACTATTGGCGGTGTTATTGTTAGTATTGTTTGGTGGTGTATAAGTATTTTTAGCTGTAAGGTATTTTGTTTGGCTTGCTATTATTGTAAAACTGCCGTTCCATAGTGTTTGTCCTTTACTTACTAATTTTGCTGTGTGCAGACTGGGGCTTAGGTCGTTGTAGGTGTATGTGCCTGCATTTATATATCCTCTTGCTATGCCGTCAATATAAAAATTACCACTTACTTGGGCTGTTAGTTGCAATGTACCAGTAAGTTTTTCGGCTTTTATGGTGGTAGTTTGTCCAGCAGTTATGTGAACTTTGCTTGTCCATAGGCGTTTATTGTTGCTGTAGATATTTATTACTACTATACCTGTAGGCAAATTGCTAAATGTATAAGTACTTCCAGCATATATGTTTTTTGTTTGCATCTGCGTTCCGCTTGTTACAGAACTTATTTTTGCTATTCCGCTGTAATCGCTTATCAGTTGCAATACGCCTTTACCAATTGTGGTGTTTTGTCCGTTGTTAACCTCAGCCTTAGGAGTATAATTGTTTGTTGCATCTATTCGTTTTATAAAAATAAATTCGCCCCCTTCGTCTCCAGCATTTTTTATTGTTCCATATTGCGGTTCTGTTTCACTATTGTGCATTACAGCCGTTCTAAAACTGATAAATAATTCATCGGCAGGCAGATATTTTTTTGTATTATTTTTTAATCTTTTTACAAGAAATTCCATAAACTTGCTTTGGTCAGGAACTTCTTTCAGATTTCCGCTTGTCATGGCATTTTTACTCGGCAAATCATAAAGAGGTTTTATTTCTTGTCCTTCTGCATCGTCAAAAGCACTTCTTGTTTTAAAAATACTGCCACTAAAACAAGCATCAGCAATAAGCAATGTATGTTTTGTTTTTATACTGCTCATATAATCAGAAATAGTACTGTTTCGTATCCAAAAAGCCGTGCTATTTTTCTTTGCATCAACGGGCAGCCAATAGCCTAATTTTTTATTTTCGTCCCACCAACCGTGTCCGGCATAAAAAACAAGCAAATTATCATTATCTGTCAATTTGTTGCTCAAATTATCAAAAACATCAATCATTTGCTCATAAGTTGCATTTTTCAAAAACACTACATTTTTTTTAGGAAAAAGATATTCCTGCGTAAGCACATTATAAAGTTTTTGTGCATCATTTACTGGCTCGTCCAAATTATTTATAGCATTATCATTATAACTCTGATTTCCGATTATCAAAGCAAAATAATGATTTTCAATTTCGGAACTTGTTTTGCCCGTAACTTCTGCTATGGGTATAAAACCTCTATTTTGTGCAAACAAACTGCCTGCAAACAAAATAACAATTAAAAATAAGGTAAGTTTTTTCATAATTAAGCTGTTCTTGATGAGTTAATTTCTTGTATTACAAACTTAAACATTTTTTGTGAAATATTTTAGCTTCTGTAGTTCTTTCGTTAGTTATCATCAAACATAAGATAATAGCGACTTGATTCGTAATTCATGATTTTTAGCGAGATTTTCGCTATTATTCGGTAAATAGTAGCGAGAGTGTAGCTCTGAATATAGAATGCGTCTAACATGTTTTTCAAAAAAATATCGTAACTTTGTGTGCAAACTATACAAACCAATGAAAAAACAAATTGCTATAATAAATGGCCCTAATCTAAATTTAATAGGCAAAAGAGAGCCAAATATATATGGAAACATCAATTTTGAAGACTATTACAGTCAATTACAAAACGACTATACTGAAGTAGAACTCGATTATTTTCAATCAAATCACGAAGGAGATATTATTGACTATCTACATAAAGTTGGATATAATGTTGATGGAATTGTATTAAACGCAGGAGCTTACACACATACATCTGTAGCAATTGCCGATGCCATAAAAGCAATTAAAGCTCCAGTGATAGAAGTTCATATATCAAATATATTTAATAGAGAGGATTTCAGAAAACAGTCCTATATATCTGCATATTGCTTAGGAATTATAAGTGGATTTGGGCTTGATTCTTATCGTTTGGCTTTAGAAAGCTTAAAGTAATTGCAAACGATTGCGTTGAAAATCAATAAATAATAATCAAAATAGTAATATTTGATTTCGAAAAACTTAAAATATTGCTTATTTTCGGTCAGCAAAAATTTTTATGAATCAAAATAATTAAACTTATGAAAATTAGAGATGTAAAAGCTGTGGAAGTATTGGATTCAAGAGGAAATCCGACCGTAGAGGTAGAAATTACACTTGATAACAATATAAAAGGACGTGCAATTGTACCTTCAGGTGCTTCAACTGGCGAAAAAGAAGCAGTTGAACTAAGAGATGGAGATAAAAAAAGATATGGTGGAAAAGGTGTATTAAAGGCAGTTGATAATGTAAACAAAATTATTGCTCCAAGTTTGGAAGGAATGTGTATTACTAATCAGCGCTTAATTGATCAAGCTATGATTGAGCATGATGGTACACATAATAAAGGAAAATTTGGCGCAAATGCAATATTAGGCGTTTCTATGGCCGCTGCCCGAACAGCTGCAAATGCTTTAAACTTGCCACTTTATCGATATTTAGGTGGTGTTAATGCCCATGTACTTCCTGTTCCTGCAATGAATGTAATTAACGGAGGTTCTCATGCTGGAAATAATGTTGATTTTCAGGAGTTTATGATTGCTCCACATAATGCACCCGATTTTAAAAATGCTGTTAGAATGGGCTCTGAAGTTTTTCATGCTTTAGGAAAATTACTTAAAGAAAAAGGCTATAATACTGGCGTTGGTGATGAAGGTGGATATGCTCCTGAGTTAAAATCGAACGAAGAAGCCATTGAAGTAATTTTAAAAGCTATCGAAAATGCAGGTTATCGTCCTGGTGAAGATATTTCAATTGCCTTAGACCCTGCTACAAGCGAAATGTTTAAAGATGGCAAATATGTTTTCTTTAAATCCGATAAGTCTGAAAAATCATCTGACGAAATGATTGAATTATGGACATCTTGGGTTAATAAATATCCAATTATATCTATTGAAGATGGATTAGATGAAAACGACTGGGCAGGATGGACAAAATTAAATGCAGCTTTAGGCAATAAAATAGAAATTGTTGGTGATGATTTATTATGTACTAATGCTAAACTTTTACAACAATCTATCGACCAAAAAGCAGCAAATTCTGTTCTTATAAAATTAAACCAAATTGGCTCTGTTACTGAGACCTTGGAAACTATTGAATTGGCTTTAAAAAATAATTATAATTACTTTATTTCGCACCGTTCTGGCGAATCGGAAGATACTACAATTGCAGATTTAGCAGTAGCTACATTCGCAGGTCATATTAAAACAGGTTCGGCAAGCAGAAGCGAGCGTATTGCCAAATTTAATCAGTTAATCAGAATTGAGAATGAATTAGGCTCACAGGCTGTATTTGCTGGAAAAAAAGCATTTAAAAATGCATAATTTCAAATATTAAGAATAAAAAAATGCCGACTAAATTGTCGGCATTTTGTACAAACACACTATCTTAAACAAAAGTTTCCTACAATTTATTTATCTCTTCTTTTGATAAACCTGTTTCTTCTTCTATTTCTTCAACTGATTTACCTATACCTTTCATCATTTTAGCAAACCTTATTTTTGTTTCCCATTCATTACGTTTCGCTTCCTCTTTTTCTTTTCGCTCTTGTTCGGCTATTAATTTAGCTTCTTTTTCCTTTTGTCTTGCTTCCTTTTCCTTTTGTCTTGCTTCCTTTTCCTTTAACTTTGCTTCTTCTTTTTCTTTTCGTTCCTGCTCGACTATTAATTTAGCTTCTTCCAGCTCAGTTTTAGCCTTTTGTGTCTCTTTTTTAGCATCATTAATAGCTGTTTTTTCTAAACGTACTCTGTCCCAATATTTTTCGTAATACGCAAGTTCTTCTTTTGTAAAGGCAGAGGCTTGTAAAATTTCTAGTGCCTCTTTTATTTTATCCTCGCTTAAAAGTTCTTTGGGAATATTTTCTGTTTGCTCGTTTATTTCTGTTAAAAACCTAAGCCACAATATTCGTACTTTCTTTTCGGTTAAATTTAGTGCCTTAAATTTGGGTAATTCAATAAATATAAGTTCTATCCCTTCAATTATTTCATCGGGCGATTCGGTATGTGCTAAACGATAATGATGGTAGTATTTGTCTTTGTATTCATCGCCTGTCAAAAAAACGTCGTCAATTAAACTAAGGCCATAAACTGGTTTTAACTCCGAATATTGATGTCCTTTATCTATTTGTTTTACAAATGTTTTACTCGAATTAAAAAGCATTCTACTTTTAAATGAGTTTGTCCAATACATTTGCATTTC
>DAOVUO010000525.1 GCA_030632545.1 Bacteroidales bacterium | reverse complement strand
GAAGCAAAAGACTATCTTAGAAGCTGCTTTACAGGTTTTTGCAGCAAAAGGCTACTCTTCGGCAAGCATGAATGAAGTTGCAAAAACAGCAAAGGTTTCAAAAGGAAATATTTATAATTATTTTGAAAGTAAAGAAAAGCTTCTTAAAGCAATAATTGAAGAAGGATTTAAAGAGCTTTTTGAATTCTTTGAAATTGAACAAATAAAAGAAGTAACGAATGAGAATTTAGAGAATTATGTTTGGTATACAATGGATTCTTTTTTAAAAAAATTTGAACACTGGAAAGTATATTTTGCTCTACTAATGCAAGCTGAAGTACACATTATAGTAGAAGCTGATTTTTGGAAAATGGCAATTCCCTTTATGCAAGGAACACAAGAATATTTTGAGAAAAAGGGAAGTGAAAATGCTTATGTAGAAATGCGAGTATTTTTTGCAATACTAGATGGGATTGGTTTAAACCAAATAGCCGACCCCGAAAATTTTCCATTGAAAGAGGCAACGCAAATGATTATTAATAAATTTATCTACAATAGATAATTACTAATTTGATATAAATAACCAAATAATTACAAAAATGAAATTAAAATTAATTATCGTGAGTTTGTTATTCAGTGGTAGCTTATTAGCACAAACTGCTACCGAAATAATAAAAAAGGCCGATGCTAAAATGAAAGGCGAAACTTTCTATGGCGAAATGTCGATGACAATTGTTAGACCAACTTGGAAACGAACAGTTAAATTTAAAACATGGGGCTTAGGAACCGAATATTCCTTAGCCTTGGTTACATATCCACCTAAGGAAAAAGGGCAAACTTTTCTTAACCGTGAAAATGAAATGTGGACTTGGAATCCTATTATTAATCGCCTAATTAAACTTCCTCCATCTATGCTATCGCAGGGTTGGATGGGTTCCGACTATTCAAATGATGATTTATTGAAAGAATCATCATTAGTTAATGATTATGTTCACACAATTTTAGCCGAGGAGCAAATTGATGGCGAATTATGTTGGAAAATTGAGCTTATGCCTAAGGAGGATGCTGCCGTTGTATGGGGAAAAGTACTTAAATGGGTTAGTAAAGCTGAATATAATCAATTAAAAACAGAATATTACGATGAAGATGAATATTTGGTAAAAACTGAAATAGCAAGTAATGTTCAATTAATGGGCGGAAAGCGTATTCCTTCACATATTGAAATTATTTCGGCAGATGAACCTAAAAAGAAAACGCTTGTAGATATTACAAAAGTTGAGTTTGATAAGCCTTATAGTAAAAGCTTTTTTTCTCAGCAAAACATGAAACGACTTAGATAATTATTAATTGTGTATTGTTAATGCATAATTAGTAGTAACTATTATGGCTTATTGTGTATTAACAATTTACTGCTATAAACTTACAAATTTAAACTATAAGAAATGATTTTAAAAAACGCTTGGCGAAATATTTGGCGGAATAAACGAAGAACAATAATTACCATTAGTTCGGGTTTTTTCGCTGTGTTTTTTGCAATTGTAATGCGCGCTACGCAATTAGGGACTTACGATAAAATGACAAGTGATGTGGTTAATGCCTATACAGGTTATATCCAGATACATAAAAAAGGGTATTGGGAGGATAAAACCATAGATAATAGCTTTGAGCGTAACGAAGCACTTGAAAAACAAATTTCTGAAATTGACCACGTTACCGCTGTTGTTCCTCGTATGGAATCTTTTGCTTTAGCCTCTCATGGAACTAAAACTAAAGGAGTTATTGTAGTAGGTATTGAACCTGAGATAGAGGAAACATTAAGTAAACTTGGAAATAAACTTACCAAAGGCGAACTTTTAACTGCTAACGATAATGATGTGCTTGTTGCCGAAGGATTGGCAAAGTTCTTAAATATATCGCTTGGTGATACGCTTGTTTTATTAGGACAGGGCTATCATGGAATATCGGCTGCGGGAAAATACCACGTAAAAGGACTTCTTTATTTTCCTGCGGGGAAATTAAACAAAAGCATGATTTACCTTAATTTAAAAACTGCACAAGAGCTTTATTCTACGTATAATATGCTAAGTTCCTTGAGTATTGGTATTGATGAAGCTTATCGCTTAGACCCAGTATTTGATAAAGTTGAAAAACAAAGTGATTTAGAAATCTACGAAGTAATGACTTGGAAGGAAATGTTAGTAGAGCTAGTACAAATGATTCAAACAGATAATATTGGCGGAATAATTATGTTGATAATACTTTATATAATTATTGGCTTTGGAATATTTGGAACGGTTGTAATGATGACATCCGAAAGAACACGTGAGTTTTC
>DAOVUO010000255.1 GCA_030632545.1 Bacteroidales bacterium | reverse complement strand
ATTTTGGAGTAAGCTCCAGTTCCCCAACTAATGAGCGTATGTGCATTGATGAAGAATCTATCATGTCTGAATAATTAAGCTTACCAAGAATTAAATCCTGAATATTTATCTCAACACCTGCAAAAAAGCCATTCGTTGACTCTGTAACTTGGGCTAGTCTATTTTGTTTTGTTACAACACTTTGCATTCCTGTTACTGGATCCTGAACAAAAACTGCACGTTCTAATTCATAAGTATAGTTATAATATCCATATAAGAATCTATGCGATGCTTTTCTGTATTCAGCAGAAATTGTAAACATTTTACCTAAACCTATACGAGCACCTGGTAATGTAATTCCCCGACCATAAAGAGAATCGCCACCTAGTTGTGTAAAATGACTATAAATGGTAAAATCAAAATTTCCTGTTTCAATAATAGGATATCCTATATCAACACCATAAGCATACGACATGGAACTTAAAGATCCATAAGGAACTAAATCACTTTTTTTAGTGCCATCAATCAATCCATATAGTACTGCTTGATCAACAAATACTTGGTTTTGATTAGATTCATCCATATAAAAATCATATTCAGTAACAAAATCAGCATTGTCTGGATAAGCATCTATTGCATCTGGAAAATTATCTCCATCAAAATCAGACAAACCGTTATATTCGTTGAAATCAGAGGCAAAACTCGCACCTATTTCTAATTTACCAATAGGTATTACGCTAACACGACCAGCAGCTAACATTCCTGCTTGGTTAGCAAAAAGCTCTTTAAAATTATTAAGCATAATTTCAACACCAAACTTTTGTGTGTACACCGACATTTCGTAACCCCATCTTTTAATTTCTGGATATTGTACCATATTACTATAGCCATTTACAATATTACCAAAACCAATGCGAGTATAGTCTATACCACCAAATTTAAAATAAACAGGGTCGTCTTTTTTTCCCCAACGTATATAATATAATTTGTCAAGATAATCAGTCCACTCGTCCCAATCTTCTTTGCGTACTTCGCCATTTTCATCAAGTAAAAGCTGAATGTCAACCCCAAGTCCTATTTTAAAAATAGGAATGTCTGTGCGAATACCAAATTGCTGATAATTTGTTCCATCAATAGTAACACCACCAATAAAAGCACTTCCACCAATGCCTTCTTTTTCTTCATCCTCGGTAGATTCCTCAGTAGATGAAGTTTCCTCTTCTTGTGCATATACAGAAAAGTTAATAAAGACTAAAAAAATCCCTATAATTGCACCTAAAAATATTTTTCTCATAGCTAAAAAATTTAAATTTGCTTAAAATTACATATTACCTTACAAAAAAACAATTTAAAAACTATTTTGGAGCAAGTCGAAATAAGAATAAAGCTATTATTCCGTAAAGTACATTTGGTATCCAGACGGCTATCAAAGGCGAAAGGTTGCTTCCAATTGAAAATTGAAAAGAAATTTGCATAAATAATATATACGAAAAACTTAGGCCTAAACCAATTCCTAGATATAAAGCTGTACCTCCACGAACCTTACGACTGGCAAGAGAAACGCCCATCATAGTTAGAATAAAAGTTGAAAAAGGAAAGGCTGTACGTTTATATTTCTCTATCAAATAAGCATTTGTATTTCCACTACCCGAGAGTCGTTCTTTTTCTATAAAATAATTTAATTCCGTATGATTCATTGTCTCCACATCGGTTGCCCTTCTATGAAAATCTGCTCTTTCCATATTTAGAGTAGTATCTATTTTTTTACCCCGTTCAATGGACTCTCCATCTTCCAAAAAATAACGAATTCTATAATTATGAATACGCCATTTATTTGATGTTGTATCCCACTTTATATAATCAGAAACTAATTTTGAAACTAATTTGCCATTTTCAAATTTCTCCATTGAAAACTTACTTCCCATGTCCAATTTATTATTGTAGCTTTCAATAAATACGTAAACACCAGGACTAATTTGCTTATGATAATTTCTGCCTTGAAAACGGAAAGTATTATTAATGTATGTATTCTCAAAATCAAGGCGTACACTATTGGAATGCGGAATCACCCAATTGCTTAAAAACCATGAAAATACAGCAATGACGGCTGCTGAAATCATATAAGGTCGCATAATTCTGCGGTAACTCATTCCACTGCCTAACATGGCAATAAATTCGGAATGAACAGCCATTTTTGAAGTAAAAAATATTACCGAAATAAAAACAAATAGGAAACTAAATAAATTGCCATAATAAGGTACAAAATTGAAGTAATAATCAAAAACAATTGCCCTAAATGGTGCTTCCTTTTCAATAAAATCATCAATTTTTTCTGATATATCAAAAACAATTGCAATTCCTAAAATAAGTACAATCGTAAAAAAAAATGTACCTAAAAATTTCTTAATGATATAAACATCTAATTTTTTCAGCATTGTAATTAATTTAAAGCCTAGAGGCTAATTTTTTCACCATAATATCTTTCCATGAAGAAAAGCTGCCATCAGAAATTTTTTCTCTCGCTTCATTTACTAACCACAAATAAAAACCTAAATTGTGTATACTAGCAATTTGAGCACCCAAACGCTCCTGAGCAACAAATAAATGGCGTAAATAAGCTTTTGAATAATAAGTATCTACAAAAGTATTGGCAGCAGCATCAATAGGTAAAAAAACATCTTTCCACTTATTATTTTTTATATTAATTATTCCTTCGGAGGTAAAAAGCATACCATTTCGCCCATTACGAGTGGGCATTACACAATCAAACATATCTACTCCAAGCGCAATATTTTCGAGAATATTTACAGGCGTACCAACACCCATAAGATAACGAGGCTTATCTTTTGGTAAAACAGTGTTAACAAGCTCAACCATTTCGTACATCATTTCGGCTGGTTCTCCAACAGAAAGTCCACCAATTGCATTTCCATAACAATCAAAAGATGCTATTGTTTCAGCTGATTTGAGCCTTAAATCTTTATATGTACTTCCTTGAACAATAGGGAAATAAGCTTGATTATGTCCATATAATGGTTCTGTTGCTTTATAATGTTCTACGCCTCTTTTTAACCATCTATGAGTAAGTCCCATAGACTTCCGTGCATAAGAATAATCGCTTGGATAAGGTGGACATTCGTCGAATGCCATCATAATATCAGCCCCAATTATTCTTTGAATATCAACAACTTTTTCAGGTGTAAATAAATGCTTACTTCCATCAATATGAGAGCGAAATAATGCGCCATCCTCCGTTAATTTTCTATTTTCTGTTAAAGAAAACACTTGATAACCACCTGAATCTGTTAAAATAGGTTTTCGCCAATTCATAAATTTATGCAATCCACCAGCGGCACCAATAATATCAGTTTTAGGTCGTAAATAAAGATGGTAAGTATTACCTAAAATAATTTGTGCTTTTATCTCTTCATCTAATTCCCTCTGATGCACAGCTTTTACTGAACCTACAGTACCAACAGGCATAAATATTGGGGTCTCAATTTTTCCGTGATCAGTATTTATAATTCCCCTACGTGCACTCGATTTAGCATCTTTTGCAAGGATATCAAATTTCATACATTATTTTTTTGTGTGCAAAGATAAAAAAGTATGTGACAAGCTTATCAATTTTATAGTTCAAGTTATACGCAATAATTTTGTACTTTTTTCAAGCGATTGAAAATGAGACCTTTGTTAATGTTTGTTTTCACTGTTTATTGTTCTGGGTATTAACATTATAAGAGTTCGTGAACTTTAGCTTTGGCAATGTTTAACTAGCCATTTATACAGTAACAAAAAAATATTTATCTTGAAAAGCAAAATTTCACTCTTACTCTTAAAATTATTCTATTTTCGCAGTCTTTAATTCATCAGACATTTAATATCTATAATGGACTATATATCAATATGGCTTCAAATAATAATAGAATCGTCTAAAACTGGAATTCTTTTTAAAATACTATCAGGTGTTGTAATAGTATTTGTAGTAAGCTTTGCGGTTCAAGTTTTCTATTATCTTTATTTTTACTTGCGAATTTTTTTTCCAGACAAGATAATTGAACATAAGCATAAACCATCAATTTCAGTTATTATAGCTGCTCGTAATGAAGCAGAAAATTTACAGAAAAATTTAATACACATTTTAAATCAAAAATATGCAAATTTTGAAGTTATTGTAGTTAACGATGCTTCAGAGGATGAAAGTACTGAAGTTTTAGAAAAGTTTAAAAGAGAATTCAGTAATTTTTACTATACAAATATTCCTTATGATAATTATTTTTCGCATGGAAAAAAATTAGCTGTATTAGTAGGTTATAAAGCTGCAAAAAATGAATGGTTAGTTTTTACCGATGCTGATTGTTATCCAAAATCCGAAAATTGGTTGAGTGAATTAGCTAAAGGTATGGATGAAAATGCAGATGTAGTATTAGCTTATGGAGCTCATACAAAACGAAAAGGGCTTTTCAATAAAATAATTCGATACGACACCATGTTTATAGCGATGCAATATTTAAGTTTTGCACATGCAGGAATTCCATATATGGGTGTTGGCAGAAATATGGCTGTAAAAAAATCAGCATTTAAAAAATTAAAAAAATATAGAAATCATATTCATGTGCTTTCTGGTGCCGATGACCTTATTATAAATGAATTAGCCAACAAAAAAAATACTCGAATAATAACAAGTAAAGATAGTTTTACTTACTCAGCCCCCCAGAAAAACTTTGCTAGATGGTTTTTACAAAAGAGCAGACATATAAGCTCATCGGGATATTATAAATGGTGGCACAAAATTTTACTTTTGTTAGAACCTCTTTCTCGTGCATTATTTTACTTAAGTTTTATTATCTTAGCTGTTGGAAATTTTGAATTAAAATTTGTTGCAATATTATTTATTATACGATTTTTATTTCAGACTATTGTTGGGATTAAAGCAAATTATAAATTTAAAACGAAAGATTTATTGATGATTTGGTTTTTGTTTGATACATTTGTTTTT
>DAOVUO010000383.1 GCA_030632545.1 Bacteroidales bacterium | reverse complement strand
AGTTTTTTCGTCAGTACAAAAAAGCGGACTAAAAGTTCGGTAATGAATTACTCCACCAAGAGCATCGCTTCCATAAAGTACTGAGCCTGCGCCATAAATTACTTCAATTTTATCGAGAATAGCATGGTCAATAGTAAGCGAATTTTGTAAATGCCCGTTTCGGTATATTGCATTATTCATTCTGATTCCATCTACAATAAGCAGAACTTTATTTGCTTCAAAACCTCTGAGAATTGGGCTTCCGCCACCACCTTGCGTTTTTTGTACCATAATATGTCCGCTTTGTTCTAATAGGCTTGCCGAATTACTTATTCCACTTAGTTGAATGCTTTTATTGTCGAGAATACTCATAGTAATTGCTTGTTCACGAGCGTTTTCTCTAATGGCATCTATAGTAATACTTACTTCATCAAGTTGATTGTTTTTTGGGCTTAGGCTAACAGTAAATTGAGCTTGTAAAATATCTTTAGCACAAATAATTAGCGTCTCATAAGTTAAGTGCTCAAACAAAATGCTATCTACAGTATTAAATTGAATATTAAATTGTCCATTTGCATTGCTTAGGCTTATTTTATTCGAATTTAAATTTGTAGCTTTAACTTCTGCAATAGGTTTCATTGTACTAATATCAACAATTTTTATTGACTGCGAATAAACAAAGGAGGGGAAACAGGACAGGAGGATTAGGCATAATTTTAATTTAATCATTCGTTAATTGTGTTTTCTGTTATGCGTTTTGTCCAATATTAAATTTATGCTAAAAGCGTATCAGTATAAAAATTGGGTCGTAGCTTTTTCTTAATGCGGTATTATTTATACTTTTGAGCTAAATTTACAAAGATAACTATCAATTATTAATTATCAATTATTAATTTGGGCTGTCAATAGACTTGATAACTAATTGTAAATCAATATAAACTTTAAATAAAGTAGCAAATAGATGAAAACAAAAGCGATTTTAATTGTAGTAGTACTTGTTGCAATTATTGGTGTTTGGGGAATTTTTAGGGTGAGCAGTAATAATGTAGAGAGCGCACCAGCATTACAAGCCACTCCTCAGAATGCATTTATGATTATTCGTTCAGATAATTTATTGTCAATTATAGATAATTTATTAGACGATAATCTGATATGGGCAAATTTATCAACAATTAGCCAAATTAGGGATATAAATAATGAGCTTGCTTTGTTTGATTCTTTGGTAAATAAATATTCCGATTTTTTGGAAGTGTTGGAAACAAGGCAGGTTGTAGTTTCAGCACACATGCTATCCAGAGTAAAAGTAGGAATATTGCTTAGTACAAGTCTTAAAAATAGGTCGGAGCATAAAGATATTGAAGAGCAAATACGTTCGCTAGTAAATAGTCATAGTTTTGTGCAAGAGCGAAATTACGATAGAGCACAAATATTTGATATAAAGGATAAAAATGATCCTCGCAAAAATCTGAGTTTCTCTATACATCAGGGTATTTTGGTTATTTCTAAATCTGCCATTTTGGTTGAGAAAGCAATTCGACAGTTGAATCTAAATACTGGTTTACTTAAAAATGCTGAATTTAGGCATAGTTTAAATGTAGCAGGGAAAAATGTAAAGGGTAATATTTTTATCAATCTAAAAGAGGTTCCACAGTTTTTGTTTTCCTTAGCTCCAAGTGCCGAGGAAAAACTTAATGGTTTAAGTAGAATGGGTGGCTGGGTTGAGCTTGATTTAAGTACTTTACATAGTAAAGATTGGCTGCTTAGCGGATTTACTCAAGCGGCCGATTCGAGCTCACAAATATTTTCTTTATTTAAAAAACAAGATCCAGTTAAGCCGAGTGTAATTAAATTATTGCCACAGCAAACGGCTTTTTTTCAGTATATTGGTTTAAGCGATATTTATCAATTTAGAAGGGATTACAACCGAAATTTGCGTAAAATTAATCAATTTGATTTATACAAACACTTTGTTGATAATACGAGGAGTAAATATGGTTTTCATGTAGAATTAGATTTTGAAAATAATCTGGAAGAGGAAATTGCTGTTAGCTATACTGCTCAAAATCTGAAAATTGATAAGAATAGTCGTTATTTCATCGCTAAAATTCGTAATAGAGGAAATATGGTTGATTTGCTACAAAAAACAGCAAATAAGGCCGAAAATATTGATAGTGTTAAGGCTAAAAGCTATACTCAAAAGTATAAGGTAAACGAAAATACTGAAATTACTATTTGGAAATTTCCTGTCACTAATTTTAGTGCAAAAATGTACAAGCTTCTATTACCAGAAGTAAATACTTCTTATGCAACTATTATTAATAATTATATAGTTATGGGGCGAACTGCCGATGGATTAAAAAACTTTATTAATTCGTATTATCAAAATAGAACTTTTGAAACAAGCCCCGATTTTAAAAATTTTATTGAAACATTATCCTCTAGGTCTAATTTTCTTATTTATTCCGATGTGGAGAATAGCACAAACTATTGGCGCAATTATTTATCTAATAATATGGTAAATATTGTGAATAAGAACCGCAATATGTTGAATAAATTTCAGGCAGTTGCGCTACAAATTAGTAATAGCAGTGATTTATTGTTTACAAATATTTTTATTAAGCTAAATTCGCAAGGTACTTTAAAGCCTAATGTTGTTTGGGCTACTCATCTCGAAGCACCAGCAGAAATGAAACCTGCAATTGTTCGTAATCATATTACAAAAGATAGAGAAGTATTTATTCAGGATAAAAACAATAAGGTTTATTTAATTGATAAAAGGGGGAATATTCTTTGGACTAAAAAGATTTCTGAGAATATAATAAGTAGTGTATATCAGCTCGATTATTATAAAAATGGCAAATTGCAACTAGCATTTAATACCGAGAATTATTTACATTTAATTGACCGTTTAGGAAATTATGTCGAAAGTTATCCTATAAAGTTGCAAGCGCCTGCTACAAATGGTATTTCAGTTTTGGATTATGAGAAAAAGCGTAATTATCGAATTTTTGTTGCAGCTAAAAATAAGCAAATCTATGTTTATGATATTAAGGGAAAAATACTTAAGGGTTGGGAATTTAATCTTACAGAAAATTTAGTGCGAGGACAAATTCAGCATTTTGTGGATAAAGGTTTAGATTTTATTGTGTTTTCCGATGATTTAAAAACTTATATTACTGACCGTAGAGGAAAAATAAGAGTAGTAACTAAGGCCGATTTTCCACGCTCAAACAAAAATTTGTTCTACTTAGATAAAGCAACCAAAACACATGCAAGTAGGTTATTAACTACAAGTATTAGCGGTACAATAATGTTTGTTTATCTCGATGATGGAAAAGTGACTAAGATGGAAACAAGTAAGTTTACCCCAAGTCATTATTTTCAGTTTGTAGATGTAGATGGCGATAATTTGGAAGATTTTGTTTATGCCGACGAAAATAGATTAAAGGTATATCGTCAGAATTTGGATGAGGTTTTTAATTTAAAACTAAATAATAATTTAAAAAGTTCGCCTAATATTTATAACTTTGGAAAGGAAAACAAACAAATAGGTATTACTGATGTAGAAAGTAGTGAGATATTTTTAATCTATGGGAAAAATGGTGAGACTGTAACTGGGTTTCCTTTAGAGGGAAGTACTGAGTTTAGTATCACAAAATTTACT
>DAOVUO010000115.1 GCA_030632545.1 Bacteroidales bacterium | reverse complement strand
GTGGAAATGGCTGTTGAGAAAAGGAGCGATGTTATTGGTATTCCTTAGTCTTTTGGCTACGACTTATTTACTAATTGCATTGTTAGATAATGCTTTGGCTTTCTATAATCCCATTCCAACCAATTTACGGTTTTTACTCTTACTTGCTGTTGGAATAATTTTAGGAACAGCTATATGGTATCAATTTAAGACTTATTTATATCCACAGAAAAAATGGTTCACCATGCTAAGTTTTATAAGCATTTATAGCTTAATTTTATGTTTATCCTTAATAGCTTTTTGGGATTATGGAACTTTTATTTTACCTTTTTTTGATATTGGTTGGCAACGAGTCATACTTTTTTATGAAATCTCCGATACTTTAACTTTGCTTCTAGCATTCGCAGCGGCAAGTTTCGCAACTTTTTGGGCAATCAAAGGCTATCAAACGCAAAACTATATTAAAAGCGGGATTTATGCCTTAGCCGCACTATTTTTAGTCAGTAGTTCCCTGTTCTACTTCCGAGCCTATATGTCAATGATGCCCTTCTTTACGGTGGTGATTGGAGGAATGCTGTTATTTGTGCATTCGGTGAGTATGGGGTTTGATAATAAATTTCGGTTTAAATTTACTTTGGAGAATATAAATGCTACAAACCTATGAAGCAATATACAACGGTCAACAATTTCATTGGCTTAATAATATTCCACCACAACCAGATAAAGAAATACATGTAGTAGTTGTTATGGATATATAAGAAAATATTGTTAATTCCAGAGAAAATATCCATGAAGTTTTGCAACGTACTCGCGGGGCATGGGGAAAAGGAAAAACACTTGATGAAGTTGACGTAGAAATTCATGCGAAGCGTTCAAAAGACTGGGAGCGAGAATGGGAATCATCACTGAAAATAGCAAAGTAATCGACACTAATATTTTAATCTATCATTTAAATGACAGTTTGACAGATAATGTCGAGCAACTTTTGACAAAAGCGATTGAATCAAATTCTTACCTATCTGTTATCACACGTATTGAATTGCTTGGACACTGAAAAATCCTTAAATCGCACTAAAGAGTTGCTAGATGTCTTCAATGAACAGATTTTGAACGAAGAAATTATAAAATTATGTATTCAAATACGGCAAACGACTTCATTAAAAGTGCTAGATGCTATTATCGCAGCTACAGCTTTACATCTTAAATTACCTTTAATGACACGAAATATCAAAGATTTTAAAAAAATACTTAATATTCAATTATTTAATCCATTCGAGTCTTAAAATTATTATCCGAGTTCATATATCAAATCAATAATGCCCTTCTTTACCGTAGTGATTGGAGGAATGCTGTTATTTGTGCATTCGGTGAGTACGGGGTTTGATAAAAGATTTAGATTGTCAACATCGCATTAAATACATTACGCACATTGACATCATGATTCTATAACGCTATTATGTTATTTAGAGATTATTTTTAATAACAGGAGTAATTATGATGTCTGCTTTAACAAAAAGAACAATAATTTATTTTGAACCGAAAATTCACAACATTTTGAAAGTAAAGTCATTAGAAACATCTCGTTCTATTTCAGACCTTGTCAACGAAGCCATTTTGCATGAATTAGCAGAAGATGCTGAGGATTTAAAAGCCTTTGAAGAACGTTATAATGAGCCATCTGTATCATTTGAAGATTTGGTAAAAGGTCTAAAGGCAGATGGTAAAATATAAAATTGAAGTAAAAAAATCCGCTGAAAAAGAATTAAGAAAACTCCCCCAAAAGAACCTAATAAAAATTTTAGAAAAAATAACAAGTTTATCGAGTGATCCTCACCCAATTGGAAGCATAAAACTTACGAATCAAGAACGATATAGAATTAGAATTGGTAATTATCGGGTTCTTTATACTATTGAAGATGATATTCTAACAATCTACATCATTAAAATTGGACATAGAAAAGAAATATATCGCTAATCAATTATCGCACAGAACAACATTATATAGAATAGTAACTGATTGATATAAAAGTATTTTTAATTATTTAGGAAAGATGTCTAAACTAAAACCTACACAAATTTCTGAGCCTATATATCAATAATGCCCTTCTTTACCGTAGTGATTGGAGGAGGAATGCTGTTATTTGTGCATTCGGTGAGTACTGGGTTTGATAAAAAGTTTTGATTGTCGGGTTCGTAAAGGTAAAAAATGAAAAAATTATCGACTAAATGGTTTAAAAAATGGTCCAAAAAAGTTAATTTGAGCAATCAAGAACTACTAAAATCTATAAAAGATTTAGAAATGGGTTTATCTACCGTTGATTTAGGAAGTAATCTTTTTAAAGTTCGGGTCAAAAGAAAACATAGTGGAAAAAGCTCTGGTTTTAGAACAATTATTGTTTATAAAAAAATGATAAGGCAATATTTGTATATGGATTTAGAAAAAATGAGAAAGATAATTTAAGTGATGTAGAATTAAGATATTTTAAAAAATTAGCCAACGATTTTTTGGTTTTAAATGTGGAAGAACTCAACCAATTAATAACACAAAAAATGTTATTTGATTTGGAGGAAATGAAATGAGAAATACAATTAAGCAAGCCATAGGCGAAACTGTACAAGATATGGTCAATTCTGGATTTAAATCTTCTTTCACAAAAGTAGAACTGGATACCCTCGAAGTTAAAATCCCAGAAATTCAATTAACGAAAGATCAAATAACGTCCATTAGAAAACAAATGAATATCAGCCAAATGGTTTTTGCAAAGATTCTAAATGTCAGTCCATCATCTGTTAGCCAATGGGAACAAGGAAAAAGAAAGCCTACAAGCTCAACAAAAGTATTGCTTGAATTGCTCCAAAAATCTCCACATCTGCTTGATTATAGGATAAGTGCATAATTTTTACTTCCGAGCCTATATGTCAATGATGCCTTTCTTTACGGTAGTTATTGGAGGAATGCTGTTATTTGTGTATTCGGTGAGTATCGGGTTTGATAAAAAGTTTTGATTGTCGGCTTTGTAAGGAAAAAACAAACTCAGTGGGTGGCATGAGAAGATATTCGCATCAAATTCGAGCTATAACAAAAGTGGAAAATTAATCATGAACAAGAAACTTGATTTAGACAGGCAACTTAATATTATGACCAACCATCTACTGAATGGGCATGAAATTGAATTGATTTCTAAGTTGTAAGTTGTCATTGGTGTATTATAAATCAACTTGAAAAGAGGAATTATATTATGGACATTAAAGAAATTACTAAGGACATTAGTGAAACGATAGAAAAAATGACGCAACAAGAAAAATTTGAGTTGCTTCGAGACGCAAATATCATTGATGATGAGGGTTATTATCACCCTAACTTTTTTTCTGATGCAACAGTCAAGGCAGATAGAGACGCAAAAACGGCTTTTAGAAAGCAATAATTATGATGTACAGCAATCAAATGGTTTACGGTTTTCATGGTATTGACAAAGAGATTGGTTTACGAATTCTGAATCAAGAACAAGAGTTTAAACTTAGCAAAAACCGATATGATTGGTTAGGTGATGGTATTTATTTTTGGGAAAACAATATCGCCAGAGCTTGGCAATATGTTGAAATCGCAAGCAAAAGAAAAAATAGCTCAATTAGAACGCCTTATGTTTTAGGTGCAATTTTGGAGCTTGGTAATTGTTTGGATCTTTTAAATCAAAAACACTTAGATTTTTTGGCACAATCATACGATTTATTGAAAGAATTATTAACAGACGAAAAAAACTTTCCGAAAAATACCAGTTTTAATAAAAATGACTTTGATTTCAAGAAACGGGAATTAGATTGTGCCGTGATTCGTATGGCACATAGCTATATGCAGAAGTCTACAGGTATTCATTTTGATTCAGTTCGAGCCGCTTTTTGGGAAGGTGATGAACTTTATGAGGGTGCAGGTTTTAGAAAACAAAATCATATACAAATTGCTATCTTGAATCCCAATTGCATTAAAGGGGTTTTTTTGCCAAGAGATAAAACCTTATACCAATAGAGCCTTATGTGATTTTTGTTACCATGGTGATTGGAGGAATGTTGTTATTTGTGCATTCGGTGAGTACGGGGTTTGATAAAAAATTTCGGTTTAAACTTCCTTTGGAGAATATAAATGCTACAAACCTATGAAGCAATATACAACGGTCAACAATTTCATTAGCTTAATATGTAAAACTGTCCGAACTATTATAAAATATTAGTTTTTTAAATATATTTTTTCACAATCCGCCATTTTTCTAACTTATCTTGATAGCTAACACGAGCATTGGCAGGACTGGTTGATGGCAGTTGATGATATAAAATTTGGTTTTTGGGATTAAGTTGTGGCAATATTTTTTTACGATAAACTTGTTCAGCTTTTAGACCATTGAAAAAAACATTGTTGATATTAGGCTGTGCTAAGTAAAATTGGAAAAAATCGTTGGGAATAATTGATTGGGTCTCAATATCAGAATCTAAGCTACCAGGACGAAAACAAGCTTTTAATACATCCCAAACGGCAATATGATTGGCAATTAAAATTTTTGTACGTTGTTGATAGGAAATATCGGTTGAAAAATCGAATAATTCAGCCATAATTCGCCAAAAAGCATTGTGAGGATAAGCGTAATATTGTTGGTGCTGTAGAGACGTGCGACTAGGAATAGAACCTAAAATTAATATCTTGGCATTGGTTGCCGCAATTGGTGAAAAACTTTTTACATAACTCATAATTTAAATTTACCCAAAATTGATGTTGAGTATCTTTTTTAATTTATATGAAACTGAATCAATAATTTTGATCTTATCGCTTTCAACATCATAATTAAATAATGCTTTCATATCATTTGTTCTTATCAAAAATGATTTTTTTGACCTTTTAATATCCGCTGCTTTACTCAATAATAACATTGCTTCATCTAATGTTTCATTATTTTTTTGAATACGAATTAATATTGGTGAATCTTGATATTTTTCTTTTAATATTGCATCTATTCCACTATTTCTATGAACAGGAACATGTTCAATATTATATAATAGTTTTTCTACCAATTCATTGACTGTTTGATATGATTTTCTACCATTCTTAATCAGATTAGATTCACTTTTTATAGGGTTTTCTAACCGGTTTTTTGTTAATGCTACCGCTTCTGAAGAAATGTCAATACCTATAACTTTTCTCTTTTTTAATTTTCCTGCAACTAATGTTGTCCCACTTCCACAAAATGGATCAAGAATTATGTCTCCTTCATTTGATGCAATTTCAATAACTTGTTCTAACAATAAAATTGGTTTCTGAGTTGGATATCCAACCCTTTCTTTAGCTTTTGGATTTAAATAAGGTATTTCCCAAACATCACTTAATGGAACTCCTTTTTTTTCATCGCTAGATATTATTTGACCATTGCTATCTTTTGCATAAACAGTTTTTCCGTTACGGTCTCTAGCTCTTTTTTGCAATATCTGGTCAACATTTGTTGTTTCTGAATAATCTGTGAATAGCGTATTAAATTTAAAATTACTATTTTTAGAGTAAAAATATATTGTTTGATGGGCGGGTAATAAGCCTTTTTTTGAATTAGACCATCTCTTATAATACCAAATAATTTCTGATCGAAACTCTTTTATTCCAAAAATATCATCTAGTAAAGTTTTTACAATATGTGTCGAATTTTTATCACAATGAACAAAAATATTTCCATCATCTTTTAAAACTCTTTTTAATTCTTTCAATCGGTCAAATAAAAACTTAGCATATTCTTCATTGTCCTTCCATACATCGCTATATGAAAACTCTTTACTTCCATCTCGGGTTTTCAGTTTTTGTATTTTATTTGTAAAAAACGGTGGATCTAAATATATTAAATCAATACTTTGCTTATCGAAATCAGATAAAACATCTAAACAATCGCCATGAAAAATTTTTTCCATTTTTTTAATTTCCAGAATTTTCTTTGGCAATTTTCTCTAAAATATTTTTTAAATTAACAGTTGTTCTGTCTTTAACATAATCCCAAGCATCATCTCCATAATAATATTCTCCTCCAATACCTTTATATAATGTCTCTAATGTACTTTGAATTCTAATGGCTTGAGTCCTATTAGGATAATAAAACATTACTCGAATAGGCTTATATTTAGCGGCACTAATAACTTTTATCCTAGTATGCTCTTTAGTTATATGGTCTCCATCAGTTGTTGCATCTCTCCATTTTATTTCAATTGCATTGTTTCCCTCCAAACAATCAATTTCAAAAGTTTTAGGTCTTTGCCCAATAGTATTTAGTATTTTTACTGCTCCAGATTTAGGGAATTTATGCAAAAAACATAATTTTGTTGCCTCTTCCAAAAAAGAACCAGCATATTTATATAAAAATCGACCTTTATTTTGGTACAAGTCAATTAGGTAACCTTCTTTATCTGTTATGCCTAAAACTTGATAAATTAAATAATGAGATTTATCATCTTCTTTCATTTCCTCCATACGATCATCAATTTTTGTTTTCAAATTGACTGAATATTTGTAACTCTTTTATTTGTTCTTTTATTCCCATATTATTAGTTCCTTTATATTTATGGTAGTCCTGTACAAAACAGTGATAAACTTGTTAAGGGATGAGGATTTTATAAAACCCAAAACTTAAATCTATTAGGCATTTAAGACTTTACTAGTTTGAAGAAACTTTAGAAGATTATTAAATTCTGAGTCCTAAGTATTTAATATCTAAAGAATTTTTTGTACAATCACTACTTTATTCGGTATTAGGCTGTGCTAAATTGGGAAAAATCGTTGGGAATAATTGATTGGGGTTTCAATATCAGAGTCTAAACTTCCAGGACGAAAGCAAGCTTTTAATACATCCCAAACGGCAATATGATTGGGCTAAAATCTAGGTCGAGAGCAACATAAACCGACTTAAAACGTAACTATCTGCCAATTAAACTTTAAATGCGAATTAAGAACACGATTGATGCGTTTCGTTCCTCAACAGCATCCTACATTTTTACTTAATTTTATACGTATTTCTTGGTAGATAGTTACCTTAAAACAATTAAATAATGGGGTT
The DNA here is from genome assembly GCA_030632545.1 of Bacteroidales bacterium. Classification (GTDB taxonomy): domain Bacteria; phylum Bacteroidota; class Bacteroidia; order Bacteroidales; family DYOH01; genus DYOH01. The sequence continues at coordinate 348 of DAOVUO010000115.1, read as the reverse complement.
ACATTTTGCTAACCCAACCTACATAATTATTTACCACTACTTTGTTTAGGACTACCAAATTATTCAGCCGATATTTTTTTGGGCTTAACTGCTTCAACCACTGATACTTTTTCAATTATTATTGGCTTTTTGGGAACATCTTGTCGAAATGGACCACCGCTTCCAGTTTCAGATTGTTTGATTTTATTAACAATTTCCATTCCTTCCACAACTTTGCCAAAAACGGTATAACCCCAACCTCTTTGATTAGCAGCTTTGTAATCAAGAAAAGCGTTATCATTAATATTGATAAAAAATTGGGATGTAGCAGAATGTGGATTGCCAGTACGTGCCATAGCAATGCTACCT
>DAOVUO010000005.1 GCA_030632545.1 Bacteroidales bacterium | reverse complement strand
CGGAAAAGTTTTAACAGCAGATATAAATTCGCTAAGCTCTTTAAATGTTTTTTATAAAAAGATTAGTAGTTTAACAGGAATTGAAGATTTTGTAAGCTTAACATCTCTTAATTGTGGATTTAATAGCTTAACAAGTTTAGATTTAAGTGAAAATAAAGATTTACAAACCTTAGATTTTTCTTCTAATCAAATAGCATCAATATCTTTAGTTAATAATGTCAGATTGAAAACATTAGAATGTTCCTCTAATCAATTAAGTAATTTGAGCATTAGTGTAAACGACTCTTTAACAAGTGTAAATTGTTCGTACAATCAATTGAGCAGTTTGGATGTAAATAGTAATACTCTTTTAACAAAATTAAACTGTTCATCAAATCATATAAACAGTTTAGATTTAGTTGCAAATACCTCTTTAGTTACACTTAATTGTTCCGAAAATCAACTAAATAGCTTAGATGTGGGTGCAAATATTTTATTAGCAACATTTTTTTGTGCTTCCAATCAACTGCCTTTATTAGAGGTGGGTGCTCATGATTCATTAACATTTTTTGATTGCTCGAATAATCAATTAAAAAGTATTGATGTAAGCAATAATCTTCTTTTAGATAATTTTAATTGTTTAGCAAATCAAATATCTAACTTAAATTTAAGTCAAAATGATTCTTTAAGTTTTTTGACCTGTTCAAATAATCAGTTGAAGAACTTGGATGTCTCTAATAATTTAGCTTTAGTAAATCTTATTTGCGCTTCAAATCAGTTCGAAAATTTAGATTTTAGTAATAATCTGGATATAGAAGTATTGGATTTGTCGGCTAATATGATAAGCAGTTTGGATATAAGTAGTAATACATCAGTAAGTTCACTTAATTGTTCTAGAAATCAGTTGAGCTTTTTGAATATTAATAATGGGAATAATCAAAATATTACAAAATTTAATTCAATCGAAAATCCTAAGCTAATTTGTATAAAAGTTGATGATCCAGTTGCCGCAAATAGTAATCAGGATTGGCAAAAAGATGATATTGCTAATTATAATACAGATTGTTATGCTTATACTTATGTTCCGGATAATAATTTTGAGTTAGCACTTTCTGTTTATGACGATATAGCCAATGATAATTATGTTCCAACAGCCAATATAATCAACTTATCTTATTTACATTTAGCAAACTTAGGTATTTTGGACTTAACTGGAATTGAGGATTTTATAAATTTGGATTCGCTTGATTGTTCTAAAAATCAGTTATATAATCTAAATATGAGCTTTCATCCAAAGTTAGTAAAGCTAAAATGTGATACCAATGAATTAGTAGATTTGGTTCTGAAAAATGTATCAGGAGGTTTATTCACGCAACTTGATGCTACTGGAAACCCGCTATTGACATGCATACAAGTTGATGATGTGGACGCTGCCAACGGTGAAGCAAATTGGTTTAAGGATGCAATAGCCTCATATAATCTTGATTGTAACGGGAGTAAAACTTTTATTCCAGATGATAATTTTGAACAAGCTTTAATTGACTTGGGTTATGATAATGGAGGATTAGACAAATATGTTGTAACAGATTCAATAAATACAATCACTAAATTGGATATTAGCGAAAGAAATATTTTTGATTTAACAGGACTTGAGGATTTTATAGCTTTAGATTCATTTGATTGTTCAACAAACAGGCTATATACTTTAGATATAAGTGGAAATCTAAATTTAAAAGAGCTTTCGTGTTTTGGTAATTATCTATCTCTATTGAATGTAGAGAACAATGTATTGTTATCTGACTTATCTTGTGGGTCTAATAAACTCGATAGCCTCGATTTATCGCAAAATATAGCTTTGTCTAAATTGAACTGTGATGCAAATTATTTAACTGAAATTGATCTTAGTTCAAATGTTGATTTACAGATGTTTAATTGCAATTCAAATTACATTACTGAGCAGGGATTTGATGTAAGTAATAATGTAAATTTAACCGAGCTATTTTGCTCAAATAATAAGTTAGCTACTATAGTTGTAACGAGTAATGTTTTGCTCGAAGATTTAGATTGTTCTGGTAATCTGTTAAACCAGTTAGATTTGAGCAAAAATAGTGAGTTAAATAAACTGGATTGTTCCTTGAATAATATTAGTAGTTTAGATTTATCAAAAGATACCGTATTGGTGAGTGTAAATTGTAGTTCTAATAAAATAAGCCAGTTAGATTTTGATCGAAACCCATTATTAACAAACATAAATTGTGATAATAATGATTTAATTAGTATAAATATTAGCAGTAATGATACATTGCTCGAATTATCATCAGCAAATAATAAATTAAGCCAAATAGTAATAGATAATAATATTTGGCTGAGAACTTTGAATGTGGCTGATAATGACCTAGATAGCTTGATTGTAAATGCAAATGATTCTTTACGAGTTTTGTTGTGTGCTAATAATAATTTACCTAGCTTATACCTAGGAAATAATCTTTATTTGGAGACCTTAAAGTGCGATAATAATCTTTTAGATAGTCTGATTATTAGCAGCAATCATTTTATTAAAGTATTATCATGTACAAAAAATAGCCTGAATAGTTTAGATATTTCAACAGTCCTTTTCTTAAGGGAGTTGATTGTAGATCAAAATCAATTAAGCGAATTAAATATTTTCAATAATGATTCATTGCGAAAAATTTCTTGTAGCAATAATCAATTAATTAGTTTGGATTTTAGTAATAATGCTGAATTGACTTCATTAATCTGTTCATCTAACTTATTATCAAGTTTAAATGGCCGAAATGGAAATAATGGAATATTGGCAACATTTTATGCTTCGAATAATCCTGATTTGCTTTGCATTGAAATTGATAATGAGGCAAATATTGGCGAATCTTGGTCGAAAGATGAAAATGCATCATATACCGAAAATTGTCATTATACCGAAGTTTACGTCCCTGACGATAATTTTGAAGCCGCTTTATCTGTTATAATTGTTGAGACAAGTAATAATAACGATGATTATATTCCCCTTGCAAGTATAGAAATATTGACGACTCTGGATATTAGCAACAATAATATAGTGGATTTAACAGGACTTCAGAAGTTTGAGGCACTAGTTTCGCTTAACATCGAGGGAAATCTGATTGACAGTCTGGATGTAAGTAAAAATTCAAATTTAAAAAGTTTATTTTGTGCAAATAATCTTTTAGATAGCTTAGGATTAGTTAGTAACACCGCATTAGAAGTATTAGATTTTAGTTCCAATCAATTAACTGATATAGACCTTAGTACAAATATTGCGTTAAATTTTTTAGATTTTAGTTTTAATCAATTTACTGATATAGATCTTAGTAATATCAACACATTAGAAGTATTAGATTTTAGTTCTAATCAATTTACGGAAATAGATATTAGTCCTCTCACTGCTTTAACTAGTTTAACTTGTTCAAGTAATGAGCTAAGTAGTTTTGATTTAAGTAATAATGGAAGTTTAGCCACTGTAAACATTAGTTCTAATCAGTTAACCATTTTACATGTAAACAATGGCAATAATTCAGTTTTAACCACTTTTAATGCAACAAATAATCCAGATTTATATTGTATTGAAGTTGATGATGCTGCAAGCGCAAATAGTGGTTCGGGTGCCTACGCTTCATGGCAAATTGATGCGATTGCTTCCTTTAGCGAAAATTGTCATTATAATCAAACTTATGTACCAGATGATGCATTTGAGCAAGCTTTAAAAGATAAGGGATATGATAATTCTGGAACTGAACCATTAGACGACTACGTTCCAACTCCTCGAATAAATTCGCTAACTTATTTAAGTATAACCAATAAAGGTATTTCTGATTTAACAGGAATTGAAGATTTTGTTGATTTGGTAACATTAAATTGCAGTAATAATATTTTAACTACCATTGATTTTAGTGGAAATATTGCGTTATCAAATTTAATTTCAGTAGGCAACTTGCTGTTTAATATTGATTTATCTTTAAATACTGCCTTGAAAAAACTTGAAATTACCGATAATTTATTCACAAGTATAGATTTAAGCGCAAACGTGAATTTAGAAACATTGCTATGTTCGTCAAACCAGTTGACAAGTCTAAATATTATAAACAATATAATATTAAAGGAGGTTGATTGCTCTTTGAATCATCTAATTAGTGTAGATGCAAATAATGCAAATAATCAAAATTTAACAAGTTTTGATTTGCGGAATAATCCTAATTTAAGATGTATTTTAGTAGATGATATTGATGCTGCGAATGGATATACAGGCTGGTATAAAGATATTAGCGCTGGCTATAAAATTGAGTGTAATGATGATGATAATGACGGAGTTGCAGATATTGAAGATTTATGTTTGAATACGCCGTATGGTGATTTTGTTGATATTTTTGGTTGTTCAATGTTCGTGTTGCCTACTACCAATTTTTCTGTTTTTACAGTTAGTGAAACTTGCAGAGCTGCGAATAACGGGATTGTATATATTACAGGTGTAGAAAAACTAAATTATACGGCTACCTTAATTGGTACAATAGATACAATAATTTATGATTTTACTGATAATGTGGAAATCAGAAATTTGAGAGCAGATACTTATGAATTATGTATAACTATCGAGGAGGATTCCAATTATTTTCAGTGTTATGAAATTGTAATTACAGAGCCTGATGATTTAGATGTGCAATTAGATTTGAATCAGGAGACTAAGCGAGTTTTACTTAAAATGTCAGGTGGCAAAAATTATGAAATTATACTAAATAATTCTGTGTATAATACAACAACTTCTGAAATAAGTTTATCCTTAAAAATGGGCGAGAATAAAATTTCAGTAAAGACAGATGCTGATTGCCAAGGAATTTTTGAGAAAACCATATTTATATCCGAAGTTTCAATTGTGTATCCAAATCCATTTAGCAATTATTTGAATTTATATTTGAATGAATACAATGTTGAAAATGTAAACATAAAAATATACTCTCATTTAGGGCAAATTGTATTATCAGAAAAATATCAATCTAAGAATGGGCTTATTCAAATTAATACCGCAGATTTGGTTTCTGGTTTTTATTATATTTCTATTGAGTTCGAAACTTATCGGTCAACATATAAACTTATAAAAAGATGAAAAAAGTAACATTTTATATATATATCATATTTGTATTTTTTGCATGTAATAGTGGTGACGATAATGTTGCAGAAGAAAATCCAACGGTAGTTGATTTGATTTTTCCCTTTGAAAACTCAGAATGTATAGGCGGTACAGATACTACTGAAACAGAAAGTACAATATTATTTGAATGGAGTGCAAGTTTATATGCCGATGATTATGAGTTGAATATAAAGAATTTAGCTACTAGTGATAGTACTTCACATAATACAACAGATTTGTCTGTTTCAGTCACTTTAAAGCGTTCAACGCCTTACGCATGGTATGTTATTGCAAAATCTAATTCAGTAGATGCAAGTTCAAAAAGTGCTATTTGGAGATTTTATAATGCAGGTGAGGCATTAATTCATCATGTTCCTTTTCCTGCTGAAATAGTTTCACCAGCAATGGCTGAGCATATTACACCTGCTGCTAGTACTATATCATTGCAGTGGATTGGAAGCGATATTGATAATGATATTGTTGGGTATGATATTTATTTTGGAACAACTAGCCCACCAGATAAAATAGAAACCGACTTTACAGAAACTATTTTAAATGAGCTGTCTATTTTATCCAATACTATTTATTATTGGAAAATTGTGACAAAAGATGCACAAGGCAATAGTTCTGATTCAGATGTTTATCAGTTTAAGATTAACTGACTTAAGGTTTTGAAATAAATTAAATTTTAATGCCAATTACCAAAATATCATCAATTTGGTGATAATCCTGACGCCAACCATCAATAGTTTCTTCTAAACTTTGATTTTGCTCATCTAGTGTTTTTTCAGATATTTCAAGAAGCAGCTTTCTGAAATTTTTCTTTAAGAATTTACGATTTTTTGGACCGCCAAATTGGTCGGCATAACCATCAGAAAATAAGTAAATAATATCATTTGTATGAAGTTTAAAAACGTTGTTTTTGTACTTTTTATCAGGATTGTCGTAATATGACCCTACCGCTAATCTATCTGATTTTATTTCTAAAAGCTCATTGTTTCTAACAATGTAAACTGGATTGTACGCACCAGCACATTGCATTTCCATGTTTTCAAAATCAAAACGGCACAATGTCATATCCATTCCGTCTTTTACAATAGTTTTGCTTCCCGAATTATGTCGCACAGTATCTGCCACACGCTTATTCATAATATTTAAAATTTCATCTGGCTTATCATTTTTTGCAATATTTACTGCGTAATCTAATTGATTATATCCAACTATACTCATAAAAGCACCTGGGACCCCATGTCCAGTACAATCAACAGCAGCTGCAAACACGTATTGCCCTCTTTTTGTAAACCAATAAAAATCACCCGAAACTATATCTTTTGGACGATAAAAAATAAATGAATTCTCTATTAAGGATTTTACATAATCGTCAGATGGCAGAATAGAGGTTTGTATTCTCTTAGCATAGTGAATACTATCCATAATAGCAACTTGTTGTGCTTCTATTTGTTCTTTTTTTGTCCTAATTTCCGCTGTTCTTTGCTTTACTTTGTCCTCCAATTCACTATAGTAGTCTTCTAGCTGCTCAAGCATTAGGTTAAAATGTTCCGATAATCTTGTAATTTCATTATTCCCAATAATTTCAGCTCGGTCGTTTAGGTCTAGCTCCCGAATTCTATTTACATTACTAACTAATTTTTTAAGAGGATCTGTAATTATTTTTGTTTTCTTGAAAATAAGAAAGATTACCAAAGCTAATGTGATACCAAAAATACTAATAAACTTGAGTATTTCAGATTGGTACATTTCTCTCTCAACGGTAGTAGATTGTTTAATTAAAATTACAGCACTAGGGTAAAGTTTAGTGTTTTGCCTATTCATAAATATATATTGATGTCGGCAAGTTTCATTATTATCTTTTACTAAAAATGTCATATCACTTTTGGAAGAAAATGAGCGCATTAAGTCTGATTTTTGAGGTGAGTGTTTAGGTAAGATTTTTTTACTCAATAACGAAAAAGGATCATCGGCACCAATAAATAAGTCTATATCAGTAATTCCTGAGCTATTTTTAATCGCTAATAAACGGCTTCTGGTTAATTCTAAAACAGAATCAGCTTGTGCAGAATAGAACCCAGTTTCGATTATATATTTTTTGTCAGGTGTGCTTATATATGAATATTTTTTTACTCTTCCAGTAGCCATTTCCATTGAAAAACGTTCGCTAATAATTTTTTGCGAATCAACTACACTTTCTAAAAATGTTTTAAATGTTATTCCAAAATCAAATACATTTTTAGCTGAATCTGGTTTGAAAGTTGTGTTTTCAATAATTCCCGTTTCAGCATTTATAAAATAAACATCTTCATTTTCAATTTCCAGTTTTAGCTTTTTATATAAATAATTTAACTCAATGGTTATTGTTTTTTTAGGATCTTGATTATAAGCTGAGATTAATTGATTTGAAACTTCCACAACATGATCATCTAATTGTTTTTCAATAATAGCTAGGGCAAAATCTTGATATTCAAGAATTCCTTTCACTTGTTCAGCAATAAGATTTTTCTTTGTATCATTATACATTTTTAGTCCATTATATGTATGCAGAAAATTTAGAATTGCAATGCTAACAAGTGCAATTACAACTGGAATTATTATGTTGTAAATTAACTGACGAAATATTGTTGTTTTTTTGATTGACATTTTATTAATTTTCGGACATATTTATAAGTTCAAAGAAATTTTTGTCTTTAGCAGATAAGTAATTAATCGCCTTGTCTTTAAATAATAAAAATTCGCTATAAGCTTCAATTTCTAATTTTAAAGTATGTTTATCACTTAATTTAAATATCATTCCACTACCTGTTTTATTCAGTTCTGAAATTTTTGTAAATTCATTGTAAAAACTTATACGTCCTTTAATTAGCAGAATGTATAGTTGTTTATCATAACGATTATAGTTTAATTCAATATATTCATGTTGGACTTTATAATCCGCTTGTTCAATCCATCTAATCAGTTGCGATTCTGTGAACGTGAAATTTATGAATAATTTCTTTAAGAACAAAGTTAAATTGAATCTAATTGATAATGGGAAAGTATAGGCCTCTTCAATTAATTTTTCAATTTCTGTTTTTTCTTGAAAATTAAACCTAGCCATTATTTTATTAAAATTGTCTTTGTTTTTTTTATGTGAAATAATCAATGCAGTATTTCTGAGTACTTTGTTTGGATTATATACATGTGCAAGTATTTCGTTATTAGAAATTTCCTCGTCAGTTTCATTTACTGCTATTAATGCGCAAAGAATAGTCCACCTACTTAAATAATTTGCTCCTCTTCCTAGTAAGGAAATAATTAGTGGATTATCCATTATTGAGATAGTGAAAAATTCAGATAGTGCTAATATTTTTTCTTCTACGGGAATGTTGTCTAGTAATGGAAATAATATTGGTTTAAGCTCTTCGTCAATAAACAAGTCCATTAACTCTATTGCAAAACCTATTTCCTCAGAACTTCCTGTTTCGATATTTCTTTTAATTTGAGTAATTGAATTTGTTTCGTATTTTGCTGCTAATAACTCGAATAGCTCGTCAAATGCTCTGTCTATTTCTGTTTTTAGTGCTGATTTTAAGTAATCTGGATAACTTTGTGCTTTGTTTAAAGCCTCTACATTCCATGCATAAAGTTGAGCCTTTTGCTCAACCGCTTGCTGAAATTCTCTGAATTTTATTTCTGGAATTTTTACATCTAAAATATTTATTGCACTAACTATTTTAACTGCAATATTTCGATGATAAAAATTAAAATTAGATATTAAAAAATTTGTGCTATCTACGGCAGAAATTTCACTTATTAATGAGGTAATAGACTCTAAACGATCTGGCTTGTCAATATTTTTTTGGAATGATCCTATAAGAAAAGGAACAGCTTTATATCCTATTTCTCTAATTGAATTTTCAGCCAGTATCCTATTTTCTATATTTTGCAGTTCCTCTATTAATAATCTAATTATTTCATCTTGAGGATAATGCGCTGAACTTATTAGAGCCTCTCTTTTTATATCTTTATTAAGTTCTCGGAGTAATTGTAAAATTAGTGGTGAGTAAAGGTTGTTTGGTTTAAACCGTAAGAACTTAGCAACTTTAATTATTGATTTAATATTTCCTGATTTTAGAATATTTGATAATTCTTCTAATGAGTGTGAAGTAGGTAGTTGGGTACTTAATAAATAAGTAGTTTGACTAATTCGTGCAGCTTGTTTTTTGTTTTGAATTGAATTGAGCAGTTTTTCTAATGGATCTATACCAATAAAGATTAGGTTTCTTTCTATTTCTGGAAGTAATTCTATTGTTTTGTCTATACTTGAGTTGCGAATTTTCCCAATAGTCTGCTGTTCATAAAGTAATGGGTTGCTTATTTCCAAATATTTTCTCTCAGAATCAAGTTTTTTATCAATCGCACTTTTATCAAGTTTTTCTGATTCACTTTGTTCAAAATTACTTAAAGTATCTTGAAGTGAAATTTTATAATTTTTATACAATTTAATACCTGAATAAATCCAAAGCGCAATAAAACCTACCAGAAAATATATATAGTTTATTAAATCAAAGAAAAAACCTAAGAGTGTAAGGATTAATCCTGCCGCAAGTGCAGCTAGCTCATTAACAGTGCCATCAATTTTAGCCTGTATTTCATGTCTAATATTTGGTGCAAGCGACTGATATAGAGTTTTAAATGCGGGTATTTCAATGGCATCGCGAATCGACATTGAAAATAATCTACTCATTGAAAGAAGTAGAAATACAATAATAAATGTACTTATACTTGAATGAAAAACAAAAATGATGACAAAACTTAGTATTAGTAATAGTATGGGAAGGATTAATAGCGTAACTTTTAATCCATAAGTTTTCATTAATTTGCTGTAAATAAATGTTTTTAGAATAAAACCAAAAATCATCATTGTTCCAGTGAAAATACCCAAAAAACTTTTCATTTCCTGTTCTTCGGGGTATTGACTTTGTGCTGCTGCTAAAAATGTGTAGGCTACAAAAAATAGAACAATCATTGATAGTGCAACATAAACGGTCATGTTCATAATGTATCTATCCTTCAGAAATAGACTACCACCTGATTTGCTTTTTTCATTTTTACCTGTACCCGCTTTTTGTTCTTGAGGTTTTTCAAATTTAACTAAAACGAGCTGCGCAATAGCTGCTAAAAACAAATTAACCGCTGCTATTAAAATTAAATCATAAGTTTTTATATTTAATTTTAATACACTTATAAGTGGTATAAAATAACTAATAATTATAGTACCAAATATTTGCCCTGAGCCAATTAATCCAAATAATCTTTTCCCTTGGCGAAGAGAGAATAATCGGCCAACTATACCCCAGAAGTTGACAATAGCAACAATATTTAAAGGCCCTAGAAGTATAAAAGTAATAAAGATGAGTTCTTTAGAAATACCTAATTGTGCATAACTCAACCATAATCCTAATGTTATTATTGATAGTACTATAACGGATGAAACAGATAAGAAGTTAAAGGATATTCTTTGTTGAAATTTACTGTAAATAAAAGTCATTATTATTCCTGCTACACCTGATATTGTATATGCTTTAGCAATAAATGTTTCCTCAAATTCCTGTAAAAATAATGTATGAGCACTAATATCTAATGCGCCGTAGAAAAAACCAAGAAATAGGGAATGGGTTAGTAATATACTTACACTTCCAACCTCTTTTTCTTCAATATTAAAAGCATCCAGAATTCGCCTTTTGACCATATAACAGTAAAAATAAATAATTTATTTGCGCAAACAATAAAAATATACAATAAACAGACCTAATTTTTGTTAAATAATACGGAGTTTCAATTTTTTTTTGTAAATTGTTGCTTCAAACAAGATGATTTAATACTTTTATGTTTTATTTCCCACATCCAGAAAAAAAGTAGGGCATAATATTTGATTTAACAAGCTAAAAATTCTTTATGTTTGGATTTGCTGACAGTGTATCGGAAAAAATAGGACGACGGAGAGAAGTTGTTTATCTTATCTTTGCTGGAATATTTTTGGGATCATTAACGATGCTTAATATTCTCGGAATATCTAGGTTTATTGATTTGTCTTTTAATCTTTTTGGAGTACATATTCCATTTACCTTTGCTGTTGGTGTATTAGCCTATCCAATAACATTTCTTAGTACTGATTTTATTAGTGAACTTTATGGTAAAAAACGAGCTAATACATTAGTATGGATTGGTTTAATGTTGAATTTTTGGGTTATTTTTATTATGTGGGTTGGTGGCCTTCTTCCGCCAACTGATCATCTAATTACTGGAACAGAAGGATTAGGTTATATGGAATTACCGCCATTACCAAAGCTCGATGATTATGCAACATCTGATTGGGCGTTTTTCAGAATGCGTCAACTTACTTTTGGGGCAGTAACAGCATCAATGATTGCTTATCTTACTGCGCAATTCGTTGATGTACACGTTTTTCACTTTATTAAAAAGCTTACAAAAGGAAACCATCTTTGGATAAGAAATAATTTTTCTACTATGACCAGTCAGTTGGTTGACTCAACAGCGGTTATACTTATAACACATTATTATGCAAAGGCTTTACCAATTGATAATACAGAGTCTTTAAGTTCGCAATTAATTATTTTTATTTTATCTACTTATGTGTTTAAAATAGTGGCAGCAGCTATTGATACAGTTCCGTTTTATTTTGGTACAAAATATTTAAGTAAATTCCTAGAAATTGATACTCTAAAGGAGTTTAAGGAAGAGCGATATAAATAAAAATGAAAGGGATACTTGTTGTCGGAGCTAGTAGGGGAGTTGGATTTGAGTTGGTGAAAAATTTGCTTAAGTCTGGCGAAAAAGTGGTTGCATTATCAAGAAATATGCAAAGCTTAAATAAACTTCGTGAAAAATATCCCGATAGGCTATACAATATTAGTTTTGATTTATCTGAGTTCGAAAAATTTGAATTAGTTTTAAGTGAATTAGACCGAATAGATTTTATTCCAAGTACTGTTTATTATAATGCAGCTTATTTAAAAAATAAAAACTTCCTTGAACAAGATAAAGAGGATGTTTATCATACTTTTAGAATTAATTACTTTTCTTATTTTTTTCTTACACAGTTTTTGTTGAAAAAATATACAAATCCAATTCATTTTGTAGCTATTTCCTCAATGGGAGGTGTACAAGGAAGTATGAAATTTGGAGGTTTAAGTGCGTATTCTGCCTCAAAAGCTGCACTAAATAATATGATTGAATCATTGGCTGCTGAATTTAGTTCAACTAAATATAGGTTTAATGCCTTAGCTCTGGGAGCTGTAAATACTGAAATGTTGCAGGAAGCTTTTCCTAATTATAAAGCACCAATTGATGCTTTGGGAATAGCTGATTTTATAGCATGGTTTGGTTTAAATGGACACCGTTATTTTAATGGAAAAATACTTCCTGTATCGTCTTCAACACCATAGCTTATTACCATAATTTTGCTAAATATTTTTCTCCTGCTCTTATTTCAATATTTAAATAGTTTTCTTCAGGAATTAATGGACAAGTATAATTGTCGTTGTAAGCACAAAACGGATTGTAAGCAGTATTAAAATTTAATTCAAAATGTTCATTTTTAAGATTATCGTGTTTAATGTCAATATACCTACCAGCGGAATAGCTTTCAGTTTTATTTGTTAGATCCTTAAAAGGAAGCCAAAGTGTATTTTTGTTTTGGCTACTATAAATTGTCAGTTTATAATCTATGCCAAGGTGATTAAAACTAATATTTGCAAAGTTTAAATATGTTTCAATCTGTCCATTTGAATGAGAAACTTTAAGCTCTTTATCGTTATTTACAAAGCTAATTTCACATAAAAATTCAAATTCACTTGAGTAATTAAAGTATTCTAGTCCATTGAATCTCTTTCTTGTCCATCTTGGAATTGGTGACTGTGGACTAGTTTTAAAAAAGATATTTTTCTTTTCTCTTTGGTTTAATATTTGTGTATTCATGTAATATCTGACTTATTTAATGTAAGATGATTATAAAGCAGTTTATGTAGTAAAAATAGATTAAAAAAGGCAAATATGGAAAGTTCGTGAAATAATTTTTTTTTATTGAATCATGCAATTCTATTTGTCTATATGGAAAAAAAAAAGTATTATAGCATAAAATTTTAGTAAATGAGTGGAGAAAAATTTAGCTTATACAACTATCACAAAACCTTTGATAAAGATATATTAATATCCTTTAAGGGGCCGTTTGACAAGCATATTTTGGCAATTATTGGTAACTATATCGAAGTGATACTTGGTCGTAACCCAAAAGCAGGAAAAAAAATATTTAAAATATTTATTGAGTTAGCTCAAAATATTGCGTATTACTCTGCCGAGGGAAAATCTAATTTTAACACTGAGTCGGGCATTGGAACATTGGTTATAGGCGAATTTGATAATCATTATTCGTTTGTAGCAGGAAATGTTGTAAAAGCCAGCGATATAGTTCATATCATTGAGAAAAGTGAAATAATCAATTCTCTTGATAGAGAGGGTTTGCGTCAGTATAAGCGTGAGCAGAGAAATCTACCTCAGGGCGAGAGAGGAAGTGCTCATATTGGATTAATTCAAGTGGCGTTGACTGCTGCAAGTCCTTTAGATATAGAAGTTTCGCCAATTAACGAGGAGTATTCATTTTTTACGATTTCTGTTAATGTAGAAAAATAAACTTTATTGTTCATGGAAAATTTAGAAATAAAAGGCTCTAGAGATGTGTATTTTGTTCCTTCAGTTGATTTTAACGTTGAAACAGGTTCTTGTGTTCTTGGAGGTGAGTCATATTTAGAAGAAACAGTTAAGTTTTATATGCCTTTATACGAATGGCTTAAAAAATTTACTTCGGAAGTGAAGAAAACTATTGAATTTAATTTTAAGCTTACTTATTTTAATACAAGTTCTTCACGTTGTATTCTTGATATTCTCAATATTCTAAAGGATTATGAAGAGAATGGGGGAGATGTAAAGGTAAATTGGTATTATGATTCTGAAGATACTGATATGGAAGAAGAGGTTGAGGACTACATGATTGAGTCAGAACTTAAGATAAATCTTATTCCTACTTAGAAAAGATTTTATAAGGTGAAAGTTAGTGAGCAATTACGAATGTAATTGCTTTTATTTATTATACATTATTATATTTTATACATAAAACATGTATTTAATGCACAGTATTTGTATATGTAATTTACAGAGTATATTTTACTCATATTTATTGAATCAAAACATAAATTTTTTAATATGAAAGAGTTTGTAATTAAAGGAAATCGTACAATACCAACAATTAATTTTGACGTAAAAAATGACGTTTTTTTAATTGAAGGACGTTCTTGTCCAGAAGATGTTGCTACTTTTTATAAACCTTTGATAGACTGGATAGAAGAGTATCAGGAAAATCCAAATGAAGTGACTGTTTTTGATTTTAATCTTATTTATTTCAATACGGCAACAGCAAAAATATTGCTAAATATTATGCAGAAAATTGAGCAATTGTATAATTCTGGAGCAGAAGTTACTATCAAATGGAATTATCCAGATGATGATGAAGATTTAGAAGAAACAGGACAAGACTATCAAGATATGATAGATGTCCCGTTTGAGTTAATTCCTTATGAATTCGAGGATTAGTATTCTTTTAGTAACTTAATTATATCAATTATAAAAGCAAGGCTTCCATCTCCAAGAATGGTTGCTCCACTAAATAAGTTCATATTCCCAAATATTTCGCCCAAAGGTTTAATTACTGCTTGATGTTCGCCAATAATTTGGTCAACTTCAAGGGCGTAGTATTTGTCAGTATATTGAAGTACTACAATTCTACTCTTATGCGAATCTTCTTTATTTATTTTAAATACTTTGGATAAATTTATAAGTGGAATTAATTTTCCATTGTATTCGTAGTTATTATGTATAGATGTTATTTTCTTATCCTCGTCAATAATTTCACATGCATCAATAAAACTAAGAGGAATGATTAAATTTTGTTTTGCAATTCTTACATGTAAAGAGTCAATAATTGATAGAGTTAATGGTAGTTTTAAAGTAACACTTGTGCCTAAATCTATTTCAGAATCTATTTCAATTTCACCTCTGAGGTCCGAAATGTTTTGTTTTACCACATCCATTCCTACACCTCTACCTGATATTTCTGTGACTTTTTTTGCTGTAGTAAAGCCAGGTAGTACAATCAGGTTGTATATTTCCTTTTCTGTAAGTTTAGTAGATTTGTCAACAAAGCCTTTGTCAATGGCTATTTGATGAATTATGTCTGGATTAATTCCTCTACCATCATCTTGTACTTGAATAAATACATTAGCACCAGAATAAAAAGCTATAAATCTGACAATTCCTTTTGGCGATTTACCTTTTTTTACTCTTTCATCTGCTGATTCAATACCATGGTCAATGCAATTTCTAATAATATGCATCAACGGCCCTTCTAAATTATTAATTATAGTTTTATCTAATTCTGTGTCAGCACCTTCTACTACTAAATCTATTTTTTTATCTAAATCTCTTGCTAAATCATGAACTAGCCTATTTAATCGAACCATTATTGTATTTATCGGTACAAGTCTGATATTAAGCACAATATCTCTAAAGTTACGCGACATTTTGTTGAGATTTTCTACCAGCTCGTCCATAAGAGTATAGTCCTCTTTATCATGAAATAACTCGAGGCGTGAACCTAGAATAACTAGCTCACTTACAAGATTCATTAAATCGTCGAGTTTTGTTGCTGGCACTCGTACCGAATCCTGTATATTAGATTTGTTAAGAAATTGATTAACCGTTTGTACTGATTCTTTTCTCTTACCTTCTACATCATTCAGTTTTTCAGTTTTTATATTGCTAATTTTTGCAAATTTTTGAGTAATATTTTTTAGGTGCTCAATTTCTTCTTCTTCATTCTTGAATCTTAAGTGCTTGTTGATTAGCGATTTTAGTTCTTTGTTTTTGTCTATCTCATTTAAGGATACTGGATGTATGATGAATTCGTCCTCAAGAAAAAACATAAAAACATCTGTAATACTTTCTTTGTCAGCATTTATAATAATTTCCCATTTAAGGTAAATGCTGGTCGGGTCGAAACTTTCAAATTTTGGCAGTTCCTTTTTTATAATTTCAATATAGTGTAAACCAAGCTCTTCTAATTCTACTATGGTAGCTTCAATATTAACTCCTCTTTTAAATGTATCTATATTAGGAATTAATAAAACATAGTTAAGCTCACTTTTGGTATCTGATTCTGTTTGTTCTTGGCTTGTGTCTTTCCTTTTTTCTAGTTCAGATGTATCTGATAATCGAATAATACGTTCAAATTCTTTTTGTAAATTATCGTCTAGCTTGTCTTCAGAATTTAATAAGTAGTTTATTAAATCTACTGAAATAAATGTGTTTTGTAGAATCTCGTCATCAAGAAGTAGTTTGCCAGCTCTAATTTCATCGTAAACATTTTCAAGAGCATGTGTTATTTCGCCTACTTTATCAAAACCATACATACCAGCAGTTCCTTTCAAAGTATGCATTACTCTAAAAACTTTTTCAATAATCTGCTTGTTTGTCATCGCCTTTTCAAGCTCTAATAAAGTGGTCTCAAGCTCATTTACTAGCTCTTTTGCGTCCTCTATAAATTTCTTTTTAAATTCTTCCATGAAATTTTCTATTTAATACACTTCTCAATAACAGCTAAAAATTTTTCCATTTTAAATGGTTTTTGAATCCATCCCGTAACAGAAGCTTCACGAGCTAATTCTTTCTTTTTTGAGTCTGTTTCTGTCGTAAGCATCAGAATAGGCAAATATTTATACTTTTCTATTTTGCGAACTCTGTTTGTTAATTCAATACCATCAATTCCTGGCATATTCAAATCTGTAACTAAAAGGTCAATATCTTTCCCGTCAAAAATTTTTAATGCATCCTCTCCATTGCTGGCTTTTAGAACATTGTACCCGTTATTTTTGAGGGTAAATTCCACTACGAACAAAGTGTTTTCAAAATCATCAACAACTACAATTGTTTTCTTTTCCATGCTTAGGCGATATATTGATATAAGTTATTATCCAAATTTAAGATAGTTTTGAGTAATTAAAAAATATTTTAGCATTTAATTTAAAATTTAGTTTGCATTGAAGCTTGTTTCTATTTTATCGAATTCTATCGAGGGACTTAATTAGAGCTTCGTCTTTTAGCATTGCTCTTATTGCTAAATATATAAGTATGGCATTACTAAATGGAATAATTATACTTATTTGCCAACTAATTGGGGCTTCAATTGTGGCTTGTGCTATAAAATATGCGTAATATGCAATTAATCCATAAATTCCAATTTCGAGCAGAAGATTAATTGAGCTTAAGCGTATTTGAAGTTTTCTGTTTTTATATAGAAAAATACTAATGAGTGTAATAATTATAATTAATGAGTTAAGCCCTAAAATTGGAATAGTTTGTATTTCCATAATACTTTTGCCATCCTCAATATGTGTAATACCAAAATTATCAAAATAATACAGCGATTCGGCATGGATTTGTGCAAAAGCAGTGAATAAAAATACAGTACTTGATATTAGTGCAATAAGTAGATAAACAGTTTGAATTCTTTGTAACATAATTTAAATTTTTTTTGACAAATTTAGTGAAATTGGCTTATATACTCAACTGTTTTTTAATATTGTATTTTACGGTGTTTTTTAAATTTTACCATATCAATATTTACCTAATGATAAATTTAAAAATACTTGAGTTAGTATAGAACAATAGTTCAATATGTTTTTTTAAATTGTTGAAAATGAGAATTTTGTTAAATGTGTTTTGACGATTATTTTATTGGCAATTAAATTATATTTATAGTTTTAAACAGCAAATTTAGCAAAATTTAAGAACACATTATATTCTAAAAGTAAGCTATAATTATTGTTTTCTCAAATTAATTTTGTATTTTTAGTCGGTCGCCACAAGCAGTAATATTCTTTATATAAAAACTATGTATAAAACTAGGTCTTTAATAATATTTATTTTCCTTTTTATTGGAACTCAAGTTGTGTCACAAACTGATACAACACGCTTAATAAGGAGTTTGACAAAAGTTAATGAAAAAAAACATGCTCAAATATATTGTAAATTAGCTGAGGCGGCAATGCGTGTAAATATAGATCAGGCTATTGATTATGCTAAAATTGCCAATAATAAAGCGACAGAGTTTGATAATGAGGCTTGCTTAATACATTCATTAGATTTGCTTGCGAATTTGCATTTAATGAATGGTAATTTACGTAAAGCTTTTAATTATTATGAAGATGAGTTGAAGATATTAGCAGAGGTTAAGGATTCGTTGGGGATAGCTTTGGTTAATTATAATTTAGGAAAAGCTTATTATTTGGATTCAAAAGAACGAAAAGCAGAAAAGTATTTTGTAGAAAGTATGAAAATTGCCGAAAAATTAGGGGTAGTTCACCTTAGTTTGAAAAACTATGAAATATTATTTGCACTTAATTATAATAAAAAAAAGTATAAAGAAGCACTTACTTATTTTAAGAGTTATATTAAAATAAAAGATTCTAGCATGCTTAAACGACAAAAAAGGAATTACGATGTATTAATGCGTGAGTTTGTATATGCTATAGATACTGCAGAAAAACATATTGAACAAAAAGAGCAAGCGATAAAAAGAAAAGACTCTGCAATTTCTGTTGTTACTATGGAACGGGATACGCTTCAGGTAGTTACAGATGCCCAAGGAAAGGAAATTGAGCAATTAAATTATGAGAAAGCTTATCAAAACGAGGTGATTCAAAGACAAGAAATGCAACGTAATTTTTTGATTCTTATGAGTTTGCTTGTTTTAGCTTTATTCTTTTTGATGTATAATCGTTATAAGTTAAAAAAACGGTCTAATACTAAATTGCTTCTGAAAAATAATATGATTTTGCAGCAAAAGGAGGAGATTGAAGCACAGAGAGATAATTTGAAGGAGCTAAATAATGAATTGGAGCAGCAAAAGGAGGAGATTGAAGCACAGAGGGATAAATTGAAGGAGCTAAATAATGAATTGGAGCAGCAAAAGGAGGAGGTAATTGCACAAAGAGATGAATTACAAGATAAAAAGTATATAATTGAAAGGAAAAACGAAAATATTACTTCAAGTATAAGATATGCTAAACGAATACAAAGTGCAGCACTTCCTTCTATAAAATTATTTGATGATTATTTTGATGATTATTTTATCTTTTTTAAGCCAAGGGATATCGTTAGTGGTGATTTTTATTGGATGAAAAAAGTTGGAAATAGAATATTTGTTACAGTTGCTGATTGTACTGGACATGGTGTTCCAGGAGCTTTTGTAAGCATGCTCGGGATTTCTATGCTAAATGAAATAACAAGTAGAGACCCAAATTGTGAGGCATCAACAGTGTTGAATCGTCTTCGTGAACTTATAAAAAAATCTCTTAATCAAAGTGCAACTTCCGAATCAAAAGATGGTATGGATATGGCTCTTTGTATAATTGAACAAGATACCAAAACAATTCATTTTTCTGGTGCTAATAATCCGCTGTTTTTAATAAGAGATGGTGTTCTTCAAGTATATAAATCTACTCGAAATCCAGTTTCAGTTTATTTAAAAGAGAAAGATTTTGAAAATCATATTTTGAAATATGAATCAAATGATATGATATACATGTTTTCTGACGGTTTCCCAGATCAGTTTGGTGGCTCAAATGCGGCAAAATTTAAAATAACAAAGTTTAAAACAATGCTTACAAAAAATGCTGGTGAATCTTGTAACTATCAAAATGAAGTACTTGGCAAAACATTAGAGGACTGGATGTCAACAGAAGAGCAAATTGATGATGTTACAGTTTTAGGAATTAGATTATAGGTATATTTGAACAAAATGTAATTAATAAATTGCCTAAATATCATTATTTAATTTAACAAAAAGAAAATGTGTTTGACGTGTTTTTAGTTATGTTGTTTTGATGTGCTCCTCTCTGGAGCACATGATTAAAAATCTTGTTGAGCAGTTACTTTTAAACAAAAAAATAAATACATGAAATCAGTTTTTATATTTTTAGCTAGTTTGCTAATTGGTTTGTCTAATTATGCTCAAGTGACATTTGAGCACGACTATGATGTGCCTGGTGTACAGTTTACAATAGTTGATTTAGAGGAGGATGGACAGAAGTACTGCACTTATGAATTTAGTGAGGAATACAGCGATTTATGGATGTTGCTTTATAATTT
>DAOVUO010000186.1 GCA_030632545.1 Bacteroidales bacterium | reverse complement strand
CATCGTTTATCATATCAATTATTTTTTCAGCTTTGATATTGGATCCTTTTGCTGAAGTTTTTTCAGAACAACTTATTCCTAAAGTTAAGAAAAAAGTGACTAGTAATAAAGTTATATTTCTCATATAATTGTTTAAATAGGTTAGCATATAATCAAATAGTTTGTTAAATATTTGTGTAAATAAAAGTATATCAGTGTTTTAATGTTTGATACTTCGTTAAGCTTTAAGCTAAAATGCTGAATATATAGCAGTTATACCTAATTCATTTATTTTTGCAAATGCCTGTCATTCAATGTCTTACAGATATTTATCTAACCGTTGCATGTTCAAATAATGTATGTTTATAATTATCTGTAATTCAATTAATTCGTACTTGTCTCGATATTCGGGACAAGCTGAGTCTAAGACCTAATAATCTATTGTATAATTAGATAATAAAATAAATAACTAAACTTGACAGAATACTGCTGGCACTAAAGATACAAAAAAATATATAAATAGTTTTATCCTGACATTATTATTAAGCAAAAAACGTATAAAAACTATTGAATTATAAGTAATTAATTTTAACTTTGCGCCATTGAAATCTATAAATATAGTCTAACTTATTAATTTAAAGAGAATTAGTCAAATGAGCGAAGAGAATTTGGAAAACACAGAAATGAACGAAAAGCCTGTTAAGGAAGAAGTTCAGAAAGAAAAAGTAGAGCCTAAAGAAGAGGTAAAAGAAGAGATTAAGGAAGAGCCTAAAGAAGAGGCAAAAGAAGAAATTAAGGAAGAAATTAAGGAAGAGCCCAAAGAAGAGGCAAAAGAAGAAATTAAAGTAGAGTCTAAAGAAGAGCCTAAAGAAGAGATTAAGGAAGAAACTAAAGTAAAGTCTAAAGTAGAAACAATTGCTGAGGTAGAGGTAGAAATTGATTGGGATGCATTAGAGCGTGAAGACGGACATAGTCTTAAAGCAGATGATAAATTAGCAGCAATCTATGATCAAACATTAAAAACTGTAAGTGAATTAGAAGTTGTAGACGGCACAGTATTAGCTCTTTCTGATAGAGATGTTGTAGTAAATATTGGTGGAAAATCAGAAGGCGTTGTTAGTTTTAACGAATTTCGTTATAATCCTGATTTAAAAGTTGGTGATGAAGTAGAGGTTTATGTTGAAAGTCTTGAAGATAAAAATGGCCAATTAGTATTATCGCACAAAAAAGCACGTGCACTTAAATCATGGGAAAGAGTTAACTCGGCTCTTGATGGTGATGAAATTATTAAAGGTTTTGTAAAATGTCGTACCAAAGGTGGTATGATTGTAGATGTATTTGGCATCGAGGCATTCCTTCCAGGTTCACAAATTGATGTGAAACCTATCCGCGATTATGATGTTTATGTTGGTAAAACAATGGAATTTAAAGTTGTTAAAATCAATAATGAATATAAAAACGTTGTTGTTTCGCATAAAGCTCTTATCGAAGAAGAACTTGAACAACAGAAAAAAGATATTATTTCAAAACTTGAAAAAGGACAAATTCTTGAAGGTACAGTTAAGAATATTACATCTTATGGTGTATTTGTTGACCTTGGTGGTGTTGATGGATTAATTCACATTACTGACCTTTCTTGGGGTAGAGTTAATCACCCAGAAGAAATTGTTAAACTTGACGAGAAAATAAATGTAGCAATACTTGATTTTGATGATGAGAAAAAACGTATTGCTTTAGGTTTAAAACAATTAACTAAACATCCTTGGGAGTCGCTAAGCGAGAAAATAAAAGAAGGCGACAAAGTAAAGGGCAAAGTAGTTGTTTTAGCTGATTATGGTGCATTTGTTGAAATAGCACCAGGTGTTGAAGGTTTAATTCACGTTTCTGAAATGTCTTGGTCGCAGCATTTACGTAGTGCACAAGAATTTATGAAAGTAGGCGATGAAGTTGAAGCTGTTATTTTAACACTCGACCGCGAAGAGCGCAAAATGTCTTTAGGTATTAAGCAGTTAAAAGTAGATCCTTGGCAAAATATCGATGAGAAATACTCAAAAGAGTCTAAACATAAGGCAATTGTACGCAATTTTACTAATTTTGGTGTATTTGTTGAAATTGAAGAAGGTGTTGACGGTTTAATTCATATTTCCGATTTATCTTGGACTAAGAAAATTAAGCATCCTAGCGAATTTACTAAAATAGCCGAAGAAATTGAGGTTGTAGTTCTTGATATTGACAAAGAAAATCGTCGTTTAAGCCTTGGTCATAAACAATTAGAGGAAAATCCTTGGGACGTTTATGAGACATTGTTTGGCATAAATAGCAAACATGATGGTACAATCATTAATGTTAATGAAAAAGGTGCTATTGTAGTGTTAGCGTATGGTATTGAAGCATTTGCACCTAAGAGAGAACTTACTAAGGAAGATGGTTCAGTAGCAAAAATTGATGAAAAAATATTATTCCAAGTAATAGATTTTAATAAATCTGCTAAGAAAATTATTCTTTCTCATACTCGCATTCATACCGAAGTAGAAGTTCCTGCTGAGGATGCTAAAAAACCTAAAACTACTAAAAAAGTACAAAAGAGAACCAAACTTTCTCTTGAGAAAACTACATTAGGAGATATTTCTGATTTAGCTGATTTGAAGCAAAAATTAGAGCAAGAAGAAAGTGGTAATGACGAAGAAAAATAGACTTAATTGATAGATATATTAAGCAGCAATTTTAAATTGCTGCTTTTTTATTTTCAAATAGTTGATTTTCTCGTAGAAGTTTGATAAATTTGAATAATTATTATTCCGAAAACTATCTGAATATGGATTTTAAAGCAGAAAAAAGAGAGAACTACACATTAATCAATGTTTTAGCTGATAAACTAGATACTCATATTGCCCCAGGACTAAAGTCTGAATTAGTTGTTATTGCTGGCAATAAGGAGAAAAATCTAATTCTTGATTTATCGAATTGTAAATATTGTGATTCTTCAGGTTTAAGCGCAATATTAGTTGCTAATCGTTTGTGTAAAAATGCTCAAGGTACTTTTATATTATGTGGCTTACAGACAGCTGTTGAACGTTTAATATCTATATCTCAATTAGATACAGTATTAAATATTTCTGATACAGATGATGAAGCAATTGAGTTTTTGAAACGTGAAGAGGCTAAAAAACAGCTTGAAAACTAAGTTTAATGAATTTTGAGCTCACTGTTTTAGGTACAAGCTCTGCTGTACCTACCTCAGTACGATTTCCTTCAGCTCATGTGCTTAATGCTTACGAGCAATTTTTTTTAATTGATTGTGGCGAAGGTACACAAATGCAATTGAGAAAGTTTAAAATTAAATTTGCTCGAATTAACCATATATTTATTTCGCATCTACATGGCGATCACTATTTTGGAATATATGGTTTATTGTCGAGTTTTGCCTTGCAAAAAAGAAAAAACGAGTTGCATATATATGCACCAGAGGAATTACGAAAGTTAGTTAAAGTTCAGCTTAAGTATCTTGACTTAGGTTTTCCTATTAGTTTTCATTATTTGAATTTTGACAGGAAAAAGAAAATATTGGATACAAAGCATATTGAGGTGTATTCGTTTCCTTTAAAACATAGTATTTCTACTTGCGGTTTTTTGTTTCAGGAAAAAGAACGTGAGAGAAATATTATAAAGGCAAAAATAGAAAAATATCAACTTGGTTTACGCGAAATAGTTAAGCTAAAATCAGGTAATAATGTTGAGAGAGAGGATGGTACTGTTTTAGATTATAATGATTTTACAAATTCACCATCAAAAGCCCGTTCGTATGCTTATTGCTCAGATACACAGTATTATAATAAAATTGCGGACTATGTTAAGGATGTAGATTTATTATATCACGAAGCTACTTATATGGATATTGATAAGGCTTTGGCAAAAAAAACAATGCATAGTACAGCTTCTGATGCAGCAAAAATTGCAAGTAAGGCTAATGCAAATAAATTAATTTTAGGCCATTACTCTGGCAGGTATTACGATCTTAAACCAATGCTTATTGAAGCGTCTAAATATCATAATAATGTTGTTTTAGCTCATGATGGATTTAGTTTCTCTCTGCCGTATAAAAAATAAATGTAAAACTTAGCACTCGAAACTTAAAACTTAACTGCCAGTCCCGAACATCGGGGAAGGATTGTCATAGATAATTAAATTTAAATATATGAAAATTTTAAGTCTTTTTATTTCAATTTTATTGATTGCTCAGCTAGGTTTTTCGCAATCTAAGGATAAAGTCATTTTTGAGAATGTTGAACCTGGATTTTATCAAAAAAGTATATTAAAAGATGCTAGAGTTGTTGATGAACTACTTGTGAAAAAAATTGCTGCAAAACGTTTTTCAATGAATCAGTCTATTTATAATTTGCCCAACAAGATAGGACAATATAAATATGTTTGGCATAATTTACCAATTTCTCAAGGAAGTGGAGGAACATGTTGGGATTTTTCAACTATTTCAATGTTTGAATCTGATATTTATCGGCTTACAGGTCAAGAAGTAAAACTTTCCGAAGCTTATGTTTTTTATTGGGAGTATGTGGCAAAAGCAAAAGGATTTGTACAGTCGAGAGGCAAGAGTTTATTTGATGAAGGTTCTGAAGGAAATGCTGTAACACGAATAATGAAAGAGTACGGTATTGTACCTAACGAGGCATATACTGGATTAATTAATGGTAGAAAATATCATTATCACGATGATATGTTTGACGAAATGAAGACATATTTAGCAAGTGTTAAAGAAAATAATATTTGGAACGAAAAAGAAGTTGTAGCCACCATTAAATCAATTTTGGATTATTATATTGGAGTTCCACCAACAGAAATCGTGGTTAATGGAACTAAAATGAGCCCAACTCAATATATGAATAATGTAATTAAGTTTAAGCCAGATGATTATGTTGAAATATTATCGTATATGCAAGAACCTTATTGGAAGCAAGTAGAGTATAAAGTACCCGATAATTGGTGGCATAGTGCTGATTATTATAATGTTCCGTTAAGTGATTACATGCGTTTAATTCGCGAAGTAGTAAAAAAGGGTTTCACGATTAGTATAGGTGGTGATGTATCTGAAGCTGGTTTTTCTAAAGGAACACAGTGTGCTATGATTCCTGATTTTGACATTCCATCCGATTATATTAATGAAGAGTCTCGACAATTTCGTTTTTCAAATAAAACAACAACCGATGATCATGGAATGCATCTGGTAGGCTATACTGAGCATGAAGGTGAAAATTGGTATTTGATTAAAGATTCTAGTTCAGGATCCAGAAGTAATAGTGAAGAAGCAAAAGAATTTGGGTACTATTTTTTTACTGAAGATTATATTAAATTAAAAATGATGGGGTTTACAGTGCATAAAGACGCTGTAAAAGGTGTTTTGAAGAAATTTAATTAAAAAAAATGATATAAAATATGGAGTCAAAATTTTTATCTACTTTATTATTTGTATATTGTTTAATAAATTGTAAATAATTAAAGCTAAAGGCATAGTTTTTGAATTGTTATTTTTAGTGAAACAATTTAGAATGAAATTGATAAATAATAAGTCATGAAAAATAAAGTTACAATCATTTTAGCAGCTCTTTTGTTTTATTCCATTGGGCTGATGGCTCAGACTGCTGATGTTCCTGGTTATAAGAAGTTTGCTGATAAATTTGGGGATGAAGATTTATTGACAATGGAAAAGGTAAATGCGGAAATTGCCGATGCTATTAATCGTATGGCAAACGTGCAGAAGGAAGAAAAAGACTTGCAAAAGTATTTTCAGAAGAAAAATACTAAGAAGGGAGAAAAAAAATCTGTACCCCATAAGAAAAAATGGATTGGTTCGTATACTATTTACCTGAATTCTCTTAATTCGGTGTATGATATGTACAATTCGTGGCTAAATAATGCTAAAACTAATGATAATGCAACACGTATAAAAATTGCTGATTTAGCATCT
>DAOVUO010000543.1 GCA_030632545.1 Bacteroidales bacterium | reverse complement strand
AAAGAAGATGTTAATTTAGCATTTTTAAACGTTGATATTGTAATGCATTTGGCTGCAATAATTCCGCCTTTGGCCGATGAAAATCATGAACTTGCATACAATGTTAATGTAATTGGAACTCAGAATATTATACAGTGCTTGGAAGCGAACTCACCCAATGCATTTTTGCTTTATAGTTCCTCAATTTCTGTTTATGGTGATAGATTATATACACCTAATATTTGTGTTTCAGATTCATTAATGCCAAGTGATAGAGATGAATATGCCAAAACTAAAATTGAAGCAGAAAAATTGATTCAAAACAGTAAATTGGCTTGGTCTATTTTTAGATTAACAGCAATTATGGGAATAAATAATCATAAAACTAGTGGGTTAATGTTTCACATGCCATTAGAAACAAAAATGGAAATTGCAACTCCAATAGATACCGCAAGAGCATTTTTTAATTCCTTTTGCTCTATTGATGTACTTAATGGTAATATATATAATTTAGGTGGTGGCGAACAATGTAGAACAACTTATGCGGAATTTATGCATCGCTCTTTTGAGGTTTCGGGTTTGGGGACTCCCGATTTTGTGGAAAATACTTTTGCAAAGAAAAATTTTCATTGTGGTTATTATACTGATGGTGATGAGCTAAATAGTATTGTTAATTTTAGAACATATAGTTTAAATGATTATTTTAATGAGCTGGAAAATTCAATTTCACCAGTACAAAGATTTATTACTAAACTGTTTAGAAAAAGCATTTTAAAAAAACTGCAAAGCTTATCAGAGCCTTTGGCAGCGGTAAAAACAGGTAATAAAGCTGATATTGAGCACTATTTTTGATGATTTTTTGAGTTTTATTTGTAATAAATGAATATTTATATGCTAATCAGTAAGCAGTTAAGGAAGATTATAGAAAAAGAGCAGACTGGAATTTTTAATCGGTATCTGCAGGAAAAGGACAATTGGGAGGAGCATTTATACAAAACTAAAGAATTTATCCAATTAGAACTTGAAAGCTGCAAATATAATAGTGTTGCAATTTTAGGCAGTGGTTGGTTGCTTGATTTACCTATGGATTTTTTAATTCAAAAATTTGAAAAAATTATGCTAGTTGATATTGTACATCCCAATGCAATACAAAATAAGTATAAGAAATATAGCAATGTAGAATTTATTGAGTTTGATTTAAGTGCAAAGTTTCAGTCAATACTAGAAAAAAATGAGCAAGAAACTTTGCTTGATTGGCCATTTCAGGCAGATGTTGTAATCTCGGTAAATTTGTTGAGCCAATTAGTAGAATTACCACAAGATTATATGAAACTGGATTTTGATTTAGTGCTTTTTGCCGAAATTCAGTCTAATCACATTCATAATTTAAAAAAGTGTGAAAAATTCATATTAATAAGTGATATTATTGAGCACCAGCATTTAGGTGCTGAAATAAGAGATATAATGCTAGTTTATTGCGAAATTCCACTTTGTATGAAAAAGAAAGAGTGGACTTGGAATTTTGACAATTCAGGTAAATATTTCGACAAAGCAGATAAAGTTGAAAAAACTGTTTTTGCCTTTGCAAATTAGGAAATTTTAGAAGATGAAATTAATCCAGACGCTACTAGGTGCAAGTACGCTAGTAGGTCTTTGTCTTTCAGCTATTAAGCAGGATTTATTCGCCAATAATTTTTACTAGCAATCTTTTTTTACGTTTTCCATCAAATTCTCCGTAAAAAATCTGCTCCCAAGGGCCAAAATCCAATTTTCCATCTGTAATTGCAACAACTACTTCACGTCCCATAATTGTACGCTTTAAATGTGCATCAGCATTATCTTCGTAGGTATTGTGATTGTACTGACTATGAGGCTTTTCTGGTGCTAATCCTTCGAGCCATTTTTCAAAATCCTTGTGTAAACCCGATTCATCATCATTTATAAATACGCTTGCAGTAATATGCATTGCGTTTACTAATATTAGGCCTTCTTTAATGCCACTTTCCGTCAAACATTTTTTCACATCACCAGTTATGTTTATTAGTTGGCGACGTTGAGTTGTATTAAACCAAAGTTCTTTTCTATACGATTTCATTTACGAATATTTTTATGCATAAAGATAATTTATTTT
>DAOVUO010000222.1 GCA_030632545.1 Bacteroidales bacterium | reverse complement strand
TCTGTCTTTAGACCAAATGTCAAACAGTTTGAGCCACAGCTTATTGTGGCTTTGGAACAACGTCATAAATGCCGTTGCTAATCATATTCAGCAGCTCATTTCTTTGAAGCAAAAATAAAAAGATTGCTATATATTTCATACTTTCCGGATGTTCGGGACAGGCAGTTAAGTTTTAAGTTTCGTGTGCTAAGTTTTAAAAAAATGTCCCGAAACAAATCGGGACAAAATTTTAATAAAATTGGTGGCGAGTATGCTTCGCATTTATTAGCAAAAGCGTTTACTATATCCCTTTTTTATAACGCTTTTTACTGATTAGCTCACCTTTTTTGTCATAAAATTTCCATCTGCCAGATTTCAAACTATCTTTAAATTCCCCTTCCATTTTAAGGCTACCAGTGGAATAAAAGTACTTTGCCTCACCATTAGGCATTCCATCTTCGTATTCTATAGTTGATTTTTGCGCACCATTTTCATGAAACTCACGAAACAATCCGTTAATTGAACCATTTGTATACTCACATAATAATTTTTGAGTGGAATTTTCATCATTATAATAATAACTACACTCACCACTTAATATATTATCCGCAAAATTTAAATTTGCCTGTATTTTACCGTTTTCAAAATAAAGTTTTGCCATACCATTTAATTTTGAACCTACTGCCATAGCTTCAAATTTTGCAACAGTTTGTTCGGCATCAAAATATATTTTATAAGGCCCCTCAGTAAATTGAGTGGTGTCGCTAATATCTTTCAAAATATCAAGTTTACTAATAGTATTCACCGAACTACTATCACTCAAATTATTTACAATTAGCTCAAGCTGATCGTCTACAAGTGCGGCAGTATCATGCTCGGCCAATATAAAGTTCTGAAACATTCCATCGTCAGAATTTAATTGAAACCCAATGCGAGCAAAACTTAATATCAATTCCTTGTTTTCCGTAATTACTTTTCTATCTTCCAAACTACTAAATTGATACAAATTAGTGTACATTTTAGGCATTTGAATAAACATGGATACATTTGATTTAGGCGAAAAATTATCCCTAAAATCAACAAACTTTTCACTTCTACCAAGTGTTTGACCAAGAGCATAATCGTCTATTGCTTTCTTTATCGCAGGAAGCGAGTTGCTAAGAATAACATAATCCTCGATATAAGTAATGTATGGTTTTTCAAGTTTTTCGAATAATTTGCCTAAAAAGACACGAAAAAAGCCTTTAACATCTAAAAACGAAATTTCAAAATTTTTGTAAACAATCATAGAAAATTTTACAGGCGAACGTCTTTCTACTTGCTGAATAATATGTCCAAATCCATCTTTTGCCAATTGAATATCGTTTGCATGAATTGCAACAATAACATCTTCGACCCTGGTTTCAGCATCTGGACGAAATTTTGCAAAGGCAATTTCTTGTCCTATCCAATTAAATAAATTTGCTTGTAAGTTTATTTTTAATAGCTTTTCTAAATTTTCCACATTCGACTGAATATCTTCAAAGTCCTCAGGACTTTCAGCAGTATATTGATTTGTAAGCTCAGCATAAAATGTGTTGAAATCTTCGAATCCAATACTCATTAAAAAAGCCGTTTGGTCGCTTAATATCTCGTGAATACGAGATTTCCCTGGATTTACATTCGCAAGAGCTTTAAAATATGAGGGCAATGAATCCAAACTTGTATATCCATTAAGTTTAATAAATTTATCATCAATATCTAAACTATAAGCAGAAAATGCGATTTGCTTAGCTATATCATCAAGAGACTCTGTCTTTTCGTCTGAAAAAACATTCACAAACGAAGGGAAAAGTTTATAATTAAAATAGAAATTTGCCAATTGAGTGTTTCTTACTGTATTAGCTACTTTAATGAAATTGGGATTTTTATTCCACTTATTTTCTAAGCGATGCAATAAGGCATCTTCAATTAAATTTCCAACATAACTAACTAAAAGTAAATTATCAAAAAGAGTGATATAAATAACGTCCTTACTTAAATTATCGTGCAATTCAATAATTTTTTCCCCTTTATATTTTCTGTCCTTTACATCAAAACCTGTTAATTTTAAAGCCTTAGTTAAAGCCATAAAATTTGGTGCTTTTTTCATGTCTATGATGTACATAAAATCGTAATCATTCCCACCAATCATGTGGGCACTCAACAGTACTTTTCTGTCGGTAAGTCCACCATGAAAAACGGCACTAACACCAGGATAAGCCAAAATTTCCTGAAAATCTATCATATAAGTATCAATTTCGGCTAAATTTGGATTCTGACTAAGATGCGCCCATATATCACTTTGTGTAAATTCGTCCCATGCTTTTGGTGCATTTGAGGTCTCAATTACAAAAATGGCATTATTAGGAACTGCATTAAAAATATCCTGTTGTTCAATTTGTCTAAAATTATTGTAATAAAGGTATACGCCACCTGCACCTATAATCACAATCAAAAAGAAATACATAAGTACTTTCAAAAATTTTTTCATTGTTTTTGCTTTAGTTATTTCATAATAATTAATTTATCCACAACATGTTTATCGCCAGAGCTTAAATGTATAATGTAAATACCATTTTCCCAATTACTCAAATTAAGCTCACTCCTGTTATATACTTCATTTTCGGAATACAGCAATTTTCCATTCAAATTAAAAATATTGACGGAATATGCTGAATCAAGAAAAACTTCTATTACAGGGTTAAGATAAGATGCAGGATTTGGAAACATTCGGTATGGAAAGTCTTGAGTTTGGTTAAGTCCAGATGGAGTTAAGCAAAAAGAGCTAAAGTCCTCGTCCAAAAACTCACCACCTGACGCTATTACTTCATCCGTAAAAGAATTGCGTAAACTATAATATCCATTACCAAAATCACAGCATATACCATCTGAACTTTGATCGTACATTTTAAATATATAGCACGAATATTCTAAACAAAAATTACTTGTGTATAGTGTGGTATCACCATATACATCGCTTGAATAAATAACTTCGTTTTGAGAGTTTTCAAGCTCCCACCATGTTTCGTAGGCATAATCATCTGTCTTTAGTTCAAGCTCTAAGGCCACGCCATTTAGTAAATTAAACTCTTTATATATTGTATCATTTATAGAATTTTCATCTTGCTCTCCATTTGGATTTTTTACAATAAATGCAAGTGTGTGATCTCCAAAATCCTTATGAATAGAACCTAAATACACATTTATTGAAAATCCCGAATTTAAAGTAGTATTATATTTGCCAGATTTTGCTAATATTTCATCTATATACAAATCATATTCAAAACTATCCACTTTTTCTAATCCTTGATTTTTTACTATAAAATATGGGCTAATAGAGTCAGAACATCCTATGTCTTCGATATTATGCACTAAATAAGCAGATAAATCCCATTTGTACTTCTGAGAATATGGATCAAAGCCTTCTAGTTTCATAGTGCCTGAGCCTGTAGGGTCGAGCCAAGTTTTAAGCTGATAAAAATCTTCAGAATAATCTTCCCAAGATTTGTCAAATCGAGCATAATAATCATTAACTGGATTTACACAATTTGCTTCGCCGCCCGTTAAATCGCCAATAATTAAATGCTCTGCATCAAAAAGTGGTGAGCCAGAAGAACCGCCTTCAGTAGTTCCCACATCCCATTGTAAAATTTGCCAATGTGAATATGAATCGTATCCATAACCAAAATCGCCTATAATCGTAGCATCGTAATCCCGCGAAATTTTTTTTATATCTCCATCTGGATGATGAATTGAAGTTACATCACTTGACGGAATTGCCTCCCTATTCCAACCAGCCAAATACGGCTCAAAACTTTCTGGTGGCATAACTGATAATTCCAGCAAAGTAAAATCAAGGTTCTCATTTTTACCTGTTGCAATAAGCGATGAGCCACCAATTGTTTGTATTGGTGGAGTAGAAGTACCTTCACAATCTGCACTTTCGTAATTAAAATAAAATACTGAATTTTCTGCCTCAGAAAATTGATGAATACAATGTGCAGCAGTTAACAAATATGGCCTAGCATCTTGCTTCGTATTATTTATAAGTGCTCCCGTACAATAGTATGAATTGTCAATAATTATTTTAGCGACTGAACGTTTTTCAATTTGCCAATCATCACCTTCGGCGCAATTAACATTAACTTCGCATGGGCCAGATTCATGCGATCCAAAAGCATTTTTAAAATCGTGTCCAATCCGAGTAATCCTAAAATCGTTCTTAAAATCAACTCCATCGGGCAAAAAATACTCTACAATAACCATATCGCCAGGAATGGCCTGTATTGGCAATTTTTTAAAATCTTTATTATTTGCAGCAGTAATTGCACCTACTATATATGTATTATCGGCACTATAAAAAAACAATTTTGCACCTAAAGGCAACAAAAATGGTTCTAATGTGAAATTTAATGAATAAGCCCCTTTGCTTTGAATAACAAGCTGCCAAACTCTTCCACCACTAACATCTGTCCAATGTCCTTCATTCAAAGGTGAAATATCAGTATTTATAAGATAAGCAAACTGTTGTGCAATAGGTTTAATTTCACTGGTTGTCAGTAAATTAACAATTGGTGAAACTTGAATTTTTTCTATTTTCTCAACACCCAATTTTAATTGCACACCTAAAGGCAATTCATTTGTAACTATCTGAGAAAAAGAGAATTGAAAAAAAACAACTAATAAAACTAAAGTAAAAAAATGCTTAATCGACATAAATCAGTATTATATTTTTCGAAATATAGGAAAAATTAAGCATTTCGCATTGACTTTTTAGTATTCATAGTTAATATTTTATTTATCCAATAGTCAAAATAAATTTGAGTAAAAAATCAAAATTCACTATTTTCACAACAATTTTAAAAAACATTGAACTATGAAAGAAGTATATATTGTATCCGCAGTTAGAACACCTCTTGGAAGTTTTGGTGGTGCATTATCAAGTGTAAAGGCCACTGAACTAGGTGCTACAGTAATAAAAGGGGCCGTAGAAAAAGCAGGTATAGAGCCCGCAGTTATTAACGAAGTTTTTATGGGAAATGTATTGCAAGCAAACGTAGGACAAGCACCTGCTCGTCAGGCAGCTATATTTGGCGGTATACCAAATACTGTTCCTTGTACTACCATTCATAAAGTTTGTGCCTCTGGAATGAAATCTGTTATGATTGGTACGCAGACTATACTTTTGGGTGATAATGATGTTGTTGTTGCTGGTGGAATGGAAAATATGTCGCTAGTACCTTACTATTCTCCAACTGCTCGTTATGGAAATAAATTAGGTAACGTTAAACTTGTTGATGGAATTGTACATGACGGTCTTTGGGAAGTTTATAATAATTACCACATGGGTAACGCTGCTGAATTATGTGCTAAAGAAATGAATTTTAGT
>DAOVUO010000210.1 GCA_030632545.1 Bacteroidales bacterium | reverse complement strand
CTGCAAAGGATAAATTTGAGCAGGAACTTAATAAGGAATCAAAAAATACAATTAGTCTTAAAAAAGCTGATAATGATAAATATTATTTACAAATTGCAAAGTATAAAGTAGTCATTAAATCAGGAGGGAAGAAAGTAGAAAAGCTTTTCTCAGTTAAAAAATGATATTAGATTTAGTATGATGAATTGTGGGATATACTTCATGTTTTTTAAAATTTTAGTTCAAAATTTTAGTTCAAAATTCGGTATAAAAATTGCGGCATAAAAAGCTTACTAGCTAATTCAGTTAGTAAGTATTTTATGCAATCGGGGAAGTATTATTATTGTAACTTATATTTTATGAGAGACTAATATGAAACAAAAGCTTACAGCATTTGTATATTTCATTTTATCCAACTTTGTTCTTGTTGCTCAACAAGATAGTACTGTTAGTACACTAATAGATATGTCGCTTAAAGACCTAATGAATATTCCAATTTCTGGACATAGTCGTTATAAGCAAAGCCTTGATGAGGTGTCGAGTTCAATTATTGTACTTACAAATCATCAAATAAAGGAAAGAGGGTATTCTGATTTATCTGATTTATTGAAAGATGTACCAGGCTTTGATATTACAGATAATGCTGGTCGGTTTGGTGAGTTTTATTCTATTAGGGGAATTGCAGGAAATGATAGATTTTTGGTTTTGATTGATGGACATAAGCTTAACCCACCATCTGGAACTTTTTTGTCAGTTGGGAATTCAATAAATATTTGTAAAGCTGTTCGGGTAGAGATTATTTTTGGCCCAGCTTCTGCTATTTATGGTGCAGATGCATTTTCTGGAATTATTAATATTGTTTTTATTGATGATAATGAGGATGTTGATGAGGCTGAAAATGGAAGTAAAAATATATCTGCTACTCTTAATTATGGCTCTTTTAATTCAATTAATGTCGCTCTGCAATCAATTGTAAAATTTACAGACGATTTATCTTTTCAGATATGTGCTCGTCAATATACTTCTGAGGGTTTTTCTGTTGTGGGTAGCGACACGCTTTATGATTTTGTTGGTACTTATGCAGATATATTAGAAGATGTTGATATACAGAAAATAAATGATCATAATATTTACACTTACTTACGTTACCGAAATTTTTCTTTAAACTATTATCGACAGCAATTTGATGAAGGAAATGCTATGGGATTAAGTCCACAAATTTATATCTATAGTGCTGAAAATAAATGGAAAACTACCACTGATATGTGGTGGATAGATTATAAAAAAGAGTTTGAAAATGGTGGAAACTTGAATTTTGATATTAGTTATTTAGTTCATTTGCAGGATAAAAATAGCTTGTTTTATAAATGGCTAATACCTGGAATTACTGTTGATACTTATAAACAGTTTATGACTGGTAAAGATAAAGCATTGCGAAGTGAAATTTCTTATAATCAGGTTTTTTCAGATAAATTTCAGTTTATAGTAGGGCTTGATTTTGAATCCACTTCTAGCATTCCACCTTATGCAAATGATGAAATTCTTGGTGTATCTAGTATCTATGATGGGAATAATGCTACTATAATTAATGATAATTTAAGCATTAAAGAGAATAGATTTGCAGGTTTTGGACAATTTACTTTTAGTCCTTGGGATTTTTTTGATTTCACAATTGGACTGCGTGCTGATTATTCAACTGCTTACAAATCAATATTTAATCCTCGTTTTGGTGCAATTATTCGACCTTGGGAAGGAATGAAGCTTAAATTAAACTATGGAACTGCTTATCAAGCACCTTCATTATTTCATCAATATGAGCAATTTGGGACTGCTACTGTTGCAATGCTTTCTACCGCTGAAATAAACCGAAATAATTCGACTTGGATGCTAAGTCCTCAGATGATAACATCTAGGGATATTGGTTTCTCGCAAATATTTTTTAGTAATTTAGAGTTTTCGGCATTGGTCTATTATAATAAATTGGAAAATTTAATTGAGCGTAAACTTTATGCTGTTTATCCTACTGACTCGGTGTATAATAAATATTTTGATATTTATACAAGTGGCTTAAGAAACGAAAATATTGGATTACAGAAAATTGTTGGTTCTGAGATATCATTGAAAGCAAAAGTGCTTAAACGTAGTGTCATACAAGCTTATTATTCGTACACAAATGCTATTTCAATAGATAGTGATGATAATGAGAGTTTTGTTCCACGAATTTCAATGCATAAATTTTGGTCTACTATTACTATCCACGATTTGTTTGAACTGCTTACATTTTCAGCTAGATTTAAGCTAATTGGCGATATGTATAACTCAAATACAGCCATTTTTGCCGACAATATGCAAGATGGTTATTCAAATTTGGATTTAGATTTCAGTTTAAATGATATTTTTCCGCATTTTAGTTTTTCTGCGCATTTCGAAAATGTATTGAATCAGAAAATTTATCATGGTGGGATTTATGAACAATTAGGAATTTATACTGCTACAATTCCTCAGTCTGGTTTTACCTTTAGTTTTGGTGCTAAATTCGAATTTGGCAAATAATTTTAGTAATTGTTTGAATTACAGTTTTTACACTTAATTGGATACACGCAACTTCAATGATTTCCCGAACAATTCCTAAAGCATTTTAAATTAAATTAATTTCTTTTTCGAGTTGAATGCCAAAAGTCTTTTTGACTTTAGAACAAATTTTATCAGCAAGATTAAGAATATCTTTTGCTTTTGCTCCTCCTGTGTTTATAATAACTAAAGCCTGTTTGTCGTGTACGGCAACTTTCCCATTTTTGTAGCCTTTAAATCCGCATTGCTCAATTAACCAAGCTGCTGGAATCTTAACTTTTTTATCAGATTCTATGTAATGTGGTATTTCAGGGTTTTTACTTTTAATTTTTTTAAATTCGGATAAAGAAATAATAGGGTTTTTGAAAAAACTGCCAGCATTTGGAAAATCTATTGGTTTAGGCAATTTTGATTCTCTAATGTTTAGTATTGCCTTACGAAGATTTTGTGCCGTTGCTGGTCCAATTTTATTAAGCTCTTCCTCAACTGCTTTATAGCTTGTTACTAAATTTGGCTCTTTTAATAAGCTAAAATAAACTGCAGTAATTACATGTTTACCTTTCAAACTTTGTTTAAAAATACTATCACGGTATCCAAAATTACATTGGTCGTGATAAAATATTTCAAGTTCGTGAGTTTCTAAATTAATGGTCTCTATTTTTTCAATAAAATCTTTAAGTTCTACACCGTAAGCTCCAATGTTTTGAATTGGTGCAGCACCTACTTTGCCCGGAATACCTGAAAGATTTTCCAAACCGTACCAATTATTTTCTACACATTTTTCCACAAAAGAATCCCAATTTACACCAGCATCAGCTTTAATTAAGTAGGAATTGCTTGTAGTTTTCTTTTTAACGATGTCTTTACAAAAAGGATGAATAATTACACCTTTAAAATCTTTTGTGAGTAAAATATTACTTCCTCCACCCAAAACTTGTTTGTCGAGGTGATTATAAAGGTCATTTTTAAGAAATGATTTTAGGTCTATAATATCTGTGAAAGCAAAAAAGTAGTCAGCAATCACCTCAATACCAAATGTATTGAATTTTTTCAGATTGAATTTTTTTATTATTCGTCGCATTTTACTTTAGTTTTCAACTACAAAATTAATTTCTTATAGATATTATGCAATTTTTTTTGGTTATTTGACCAAAATAATTTATTAAATGCATTATTTATATAAAAATTCCAGAATTTATTTTCACTTTTTTGGTACACTTTATTTATAAGAATCGCCAAATTTTTTGGTGACCTTATACGTAATACTTCACCTACTTGCGTAGCTTTTACCCATTTTTTCATTTCGGGCAGATTAGAAACTATAACAGGAATTTCTGCATGAGTATAATCAAATAGCTTATTCGGTAGGGCAAAACGATAATTTAAACCCATATCTTCTTCTAAGCTTAATCCAATGTCCGCCAAGGCTGTTAACGATTTTAAGGTGTCAAAATCTAGCTGCCCCATAAAATATACTTTCGAGCTCAAATTTTGCTGACTTATTTTATTTTTTAACTCATTTTCGATATCTCCTTTTCCTGCAATAACTAAAATCCAATTTTCTAGGTATTTTAAACTATCAATCATTAATTCAATGCCTCTAGCTTTATTTATTGCACCTTGGTAGATTAGTATTTTTGAATTGTTAGGAAGATTAAAATCCGCTCTGGTTTTAGGAGTAATTTTTTGCTCTAAAGGTAGGTTTGGAATAACAACAAATTTTGTGTTATATTTTTTTAGATAATAATGTGCTATAGAGTCGCAAACAGTAATGCAGTTTTTAAGTTTTGGAATGTACTTATTTTCTATTGCTTGCCATATTTGCTTAATTTTTGGTCTGTTTGATAATTCAGGTACTTCGCTAAAAATTTCGTGGCTATCAAAAACCATTTCTCTTTTTTTAATTTTTGATGCCCAGTAAACTGCCAATAAAGTATCGGCATCGTTGGCAACAGCAATTTTATATTTGTGAAATAAGAGATAGAAAAATAGTCGAATATTTAGTTCTGCATAAAAAAGAGCTTTTTTATTAAAAATTAGTCGAAAACGACGAGTTTTGTACGTTCTTGCTTTAAGCTTAGTACTTTTTTTATGTTTTCGACCAATTATAAGAATTTCAGCATTTAGTTCCTGCAACGAAACTGCCATTTTGTGAACTCGTTGGTCGGCTGTTAAATCATTACTTACACACAAAATAATTCGCATAGTTTTTTTGCTAGTTATTGCAATTTACAGACTCATAACTTAAGCTCACTCATAACCTTATTTCACTCATAACCTTATTTCACTCAAAACTTTAGTTCACTCGTAATTTATTCTAATTCAGAATCTTATCTTACTTGCACCTTTATCTCTCTTATAACTTTAGTTCACTCAAAACTCTAGCTCACTCATAACTTCAGTCACTTATAACTTCCTCTCACTCATAATTTTAGCTCACTCAAAACTCTAGTTCACTTATAACTTCCTCTCACTCAAAACTTATTTCTTCCCTTTAAAAGTCCAAACGTAAGTAAAACGAGATACTTCATCGCCCATTTCATCCGTACCAATTGAATTTACTTCTACAGTCACACCTTCGCCAGTTTCAATAGTTTTTTCTACCGCTTCAATTATTTTAAGTCCATCTTTACAAACAAAAGTAATTTTTGTACGTGCTTTTTTCGAAAAATGAGCATTCATATCAAAAACCAGCATGGAAACTTTCTTTTTGCTTGCTTGAATTGTATTTATGGCCAATAATCCTGTTGAAAGTTCTGCCGCCATTGCTTGAGCTCCAAAATACATAGATTGGAATGGGTTTTTGGTACGGTATCCAAAAGGAATAGTAACATGAGCTTCTTCGGCACTTAGTTTTTTAACTCTAAGGCGAGAAAAAAGTGCTAAAGGGAGTTCTTTTAGCATATATAGTTTGAAAACCCATGGATTTATTACTTGTTTTCTGAATTTTGTATTATTTGCTTCAATCATTTTAAATATTTTCGGCCAAAATAATGGTTTTTTAAGTAAATTGGAAGTTAATAGTAAAAAAATTATGCATGCTTAGCATTTTTGAAT
>DAOVUO010000237.1 GCA_030632545.1 Bacteroidales bacterium | reverse complement strand
TTCGTTGAAGAATTTAACTGTTCCTTTTTTCATTTTTCTAAAAATTTATTTGATTACTATATTTACCATTCGTTTGGGAACAACAATAATTTTGACAATCTGCTTGCCATCTAGCCATTTTGCAGCATTTGAATCGTTGATTGCCAACTCTTCTGCTGTTTTTGCATCCGCATCAGCAGGAACACTTATTTCAAAACGACGTTTGCCATTAAAAGCTACTGGATAAACAACTGTGTCTTCTTTAACAAATTTCTCATTAAACACAGGATACTTATCAGTTACAATAGAACTTGAGTGTCCTAATTTACTCCAAATTTCCTCTGTAATATGCGGAGCAAATGGGGCTAATAATTGAGCTAATGGCTCAAGTATTTGACGTTTATTACATTTTAAAGCGGAAAGCTCATTCACGCAAATCATAAATGCACTTACGCAAGTATTAAAACTAAAGCGTTTTACATCGTCCTCTACTTTTTTTATGGCTATATGCAAAAATTTAAGCTCTACTTTCGTTGGCTCTTCATCCACAATATTCAAACTGTTTTCATTATCGAAATGCAAACGCCAATATTTACGCAAAAATTTATGCACTCCCTCTATCCCACTAGTATCCCATGGTTTAGAAAGTTCAATTGGACCTAAAAACATCTCATACAAGCGCAATGTATCAGCACCGTATTGCTCAATAATATTATCTGGATTTACAACGTTAAACTTCGATTTTGACATTTTTTCAACGCCATAACCACAAACATACTTTCCATCGTCTAAAATAAACTCAGCATTGGCATATTCAGGCATCCACTTTTTAAATGCCTCAACATCTAGCACATCATTATGTACAATATTTACATCTACGTACATTTCAGTTGTTTTATATTGCTCTTTTAATCCAATTGATACAAACTTATTTGTTCCGTTTATTCTATAAACATAATTTGAACGTCCCTGAATCATTCCTTGATTAATAAGCTTTTTAAATGGCTCTTTTTCAATAACATGACCTAAGTCAAAAAGAAATTTATTCCAAAAACGACTATATATTAAATGACCCGTAGCATGCTCAGCTCCACCTATATATAAATCAACATTGCGCCAGTACTCATTTGCTTCTTTTGAAACTAGAGCTTCCTTATTATGTGGATCCATATAGCGCAAATAATAGGCCGATGAACCCGCAGAACCAGGCATTGTACTTAATTCATAAGGCTCGCCTTCTGGAGTCTGCCAGTTTAATGCTCTTCCTAATGGTGGACGACCATCATCGGTAGGCTGATATTTATCTATTTCGGGTAATTCAAGCGGTAATTTACTCTCATCAAGCATATATGGAATTTCGCCTTTGAAATATACTGGAAAAGGCTCTCCCCAATATCGCTGACGACTAAAAATAGCATCTCGTAATCTATAATTAATTTTATGAGAACCTATTTTTTGATTTTCAATTGCTTCAATTGTTTTTGCAACTGCTTCCTTAACTTCCAATCCGTTAAGAAAATCAGAATTAATCATTTTGCCTTCTTTGGCATCATAAGAACCATTTGACAAATCGCCTTCTACTACCTGAATAATTGGCAAACTATATTTTTGGGCAAATTTATAATCTCTGCTATCATGTGCAGGCACAGCCATAATTGCACCTGTTCCATAACCTGCAAGCACATAGTCGCTTATCCAAATTGGAATTTCTTGTTTTGTAAACGGGTTTATTGCATAAGCACCAATAAATTGTCCTGTTGTAGATTTCTGATCGGCCATACGCTCACGTTCGGTTTTGAGCTTACTTTTTTCTATATACGCATCTACTTCATCCTTATATTTTGGATTTATAAGCTGTTCAACATAATCACTTTCTGGTGCTAAAACCATATAAGTAGAACCAAAAATTGTATCCGGACGTGTAGTAAAAACTTCAATATTAACATCAGAATCTTTCACTTTAAAAAAGACTTGTGCGCCTTCGCTTCGTCCAATCCAATTACGCTGCATTTCTTTTAGCGAATCTGGCCAATCAATATCATCCATACCATAAAGCAATCGCTTTGCATAAGCCGAAACTCGTAACGACCATTGACGCATTTCACGCTGAACAACAGGAAAACCGCCTCTAACAGAAAAACCATCTTTAACCTCATCGTTGGCTAAAACTGTTTTAAGTTCAGGACACCAGTTTACTAATGTATCGGCCAAATAAGCCAATCTATAATTTAATAAAATAACTTGTTGCTGCTCTTCATTATACGAGTTCCATTCTGTGGCAGTAAACTCTGGTGTATCAGCATTACAAACTGCATTTACCGCACTATTCCCACCAGCGGCAAATTCTGCTATTAATTTTTCAATAGGCTCAGCTTTTTCAGTTTCATCATTATACCAATGATTAAACATCTTAATAAAAGCCCACTGTGTCCATTTGTAATAGTCTGCATCCGAAGTTTTTACTTGACGAGACCAATCAAAAGAAAAGCCAATTTTATCTAGCTGTTCACGATATCTATTTATATTATTATTAGTGGTAATAGCAGGATGTTGACCCGTTTGTATAGCATATTGTTCCGCTGGCAAACCAAAAGCATCGTATCCCATAGGATGCAGAACATTAAAGCCTTTCATACGTTTGTAGCGAGCGAAAATATCGGAAGCAATATAACCCAGTGGGTGTCCTACGTGAAGTCCAGCACCTGATGGATAAGGAAACATATCCAAAACAAAATATTTCGGACGAGTTTTATCTTCTGTTACTTTGTAAATTTCTTTCTCTTTCCAATCTTTTTGCCACTTTTCTTCTATTTCTCTAAAATTATATTCCATTTATTCCGTATTCTTCTATTGCAGATTATTTTCTACTAAATAATTTATTATGTCTTATTGATTTTTAAAGCTAGAAATAGCTCTCGAGTAGTATTTGCATTTCCTCTTGTAATTTTTTAGCAGCCGCTCTAGCAGCTTTACCAAATTTCCGTCCAGAATCTGCATAAATAATGTCTCGTGAGGAATTTACGATTATACCACACTGATTATTCATTCCAAAAGCTGCCACTTCATTCAAACTTCCACCTTGCGCACCTACACCTGGTATAAGCAAAAAATGGTCTGGAATATTTTTACGAATATCAACCAATTGCTGAGATTGTGTAGCACCAACAACAAACATTGTATTGTCAATATCTCCCCAATCTTTGGTAAGATTTAAAACCCGCTCGAATAAATATTGATGATTAAAACTATCGTAATAATATTGAAAATCCTCAGCACCTTTGTTTGATGTAAGAGCCAATATAATTGTCCATTTATCCTCAAAATCAAAAAATGGTCTTATAGAATCTTCACCCATATAAGGTGCTACAGTAACTGCATCAAAATCCATAGTTTCAAAAAATGCTTTGGCGTACATTCTAGAAGTATTACCAATATCACCACGCTTTGCATCTGCAATAATTAATATATCAGGCGATTTCTTTCTGATGTATTCTACTGTTTTTTCAAGAGCCTCCCAACCAATACGTCCTTCCGCTTCGTAAAATGCAATATTTGGTTTATAAGCAATAACTAAATCATGTGTATTATCAATAATTTCTTTATTAAACTTAAAAAGAGCATCTTTATCATGTTGCAAATATTTTGGTAATTTCAACCTTTCGGTATCTAAACCAATACACAAAAAACTTTTCTTTGCTAATATATTTCTAAATAATTGCTCGCTATTCATAGTTAAGACATTTCTGTTTCTTTCAATCGCTCAGCATTTTCCTTTATTTGCAACTGATTTATAATTTCAATAATATTCCCATCTAAAATAGCTGGTAAATTGTAAAGGGTTAAATTTATACGATGATCTGTAACTCGCCCTTGTGGGTAATTATATGTCCGTATTTTTGCTGATCTATCGCCAGAAGACACCATAGTTTTTCTTTTTGAAGAAATCACATCCATGTGTTTCTGATACTCTATATTATATAATCTGGTTTTAAGCTCTTTCATTGCTTTATCCAAATTCTTTAGCTGCGACTTTTGATCTTGGCAAGTTACAACCACTCCACTAGGCTCGTGTGTTAATCGAATAGCAGAATATGTAGTATTTACCGACTGTCCACCAGGCCCAGATGAACAATAAGTATCTTTTCTTATATCTTCGGACTTAATCTGAACATCAAAATCTTCGGCCTCGGGCAATACTGCAACTGTGGCGGCGGAAGTATGAACACGCCCCTGAGTTTCAGTTTGAGGAACACGCTGAACTCGATGAACGCCTGATTCATATTTCATTATACCATAAACATTGCTTCCTTTTACTTCAAAAACAATTTCTTTATACCCACCAGAAGTTCCTTCGTTAAAATGTGTAATATCAACTTTCCATTTTTGTTTTTCGCAAAACTTAAAATACATTCGAGCCAAATCTCCAGCAAAAATACTTGCTTCGTCACCACCAGTACCTCCACGGATTTCTACAATTGCATTTTTTTCATCTTCAGGGTC
This sequence comes from Bacteroidales bacterium, assembly GCA_030632545.1. Taxonomy (GTDB): domain Bacteria; phylum Bacteroidota; class Bacteroidia; order Bacteroidales; family DYOH01; genus DYOH01. Next base: position 742 of record DAOVUO010000237.1, on the reverse strand, counting down.
TTTAGGCAACAGAAGTAATTTTATCGTCTCCTCCATTGGCTCAACTTTTTCTACAAGCTCGTCCAATTCTTCTTTTGCCATTTCACGTAATTCTTCGTCCTTTTCCTCTACAAGAATCACTTTTGCATCATTTATATTATCAAGTAAATTTTTATATTTTTTATATGCAGTAACAATGCCTTCCAAATTTTTATATTCTTTATTAAGCCTTATATACTTTTTCATATCAGCAATCACTGATGGATCATTGATTTGCTCGCCCATTTCTTCAAATTTTATCTTTAAACCTTCTAAACGTTCAAGAATCATATTATTGGCCATCTTTCTCCTCTTATTTTGATGCGAAATTAACTTTAAACGAGTTAAAAATAAAATTTTTTATACAAATATGTCTTTGCACAATCGCATTTTACACTTTTCAATATAATTAATACTTATTTAAGTTTTAAGCTTCGAGTGCCAAGTCTTAAGTTAAAATACTGAACATCTAGCAGTTATGCTTAATAAATTTATTTTTTTGCAAATAATTATCATTCAAAGTCGTACAAATATTTAACTGCCTGTCCCTAAAATCGGGAAACTATTGTTATGATATAATACAAAAAAAAGCTCCAAGTTTTGTAACAAAGAGCTTTTCATTTCTATTCCTTAAAATGGTAAATCATCACCTTCGCTTGCAGGTGGTATATCATCGTAATTTGGTGGTGGAACATCATTTCCGCCTTGATTTTGGCCACCAAGT
>DAOVUO010000374.1 GCA_030632545.1 Bacteroidales bacterium | reverse complement strand
TATTTTCTTCTTGCATTAATCTATAGTTAAGTTTGAGTTTCGAGTGCTAAGTTTTAAGTTAAAATACTGATTACTTAACAGTTATGCTTAATGAATTTATTTTTTGCAAATATTTAACTAAGCATTGTAATTATAAAGACATTAACATTAAAACAAGCTCTTTCGATTATTTGTTAGGTATTTATCTTCAAACTTATTATAAAATATATAAACAAAAAATCCCCAAAACATTCCGAGTATTGCACCACCTACAATATCTGAAGGATAATGTACTCCAAGATATATTCGACTATAGCTAACTATTATTGCCCATAAAAAAATAAACCAAGTAAATTTTCGTGCCCTAAAAAACGTTGCTGTAAAGGCAGCAAAACCAAAGGTATTAGTTGCATGAGAGGAAACAAAACCAAACTTACCACCACAGTGGCCATCAACAATATGCACTAAATGCGAGATTCGAGGTTGATGGCAAGGTCTTAGTCGCTCGAAAACTTCTTTAAAAAGCTTAACAGAAGTTTGATCTGTTAATACTAAAAGCAAAACCATTGCCAGTAAAGATAACAAGCCCGTTTTCCACTTATATTTCCAAAATATAAAAGCCACTATACCCAAATATAGTGGAACCCATGTCATTTTTGCACTCACAACAGCCATTATTGTATCAAACAATGGAGTATGAAGTGAGTTTAAAAACAAAAACAAATGGAAATCAAATGCTGTAATTTGCTCGTACATATATTATTAAATTACTTATTAAGTTCTTGCCACAGTAAATCTTTTAATGCCAAAAGATTAAAATCAGTAAACGAAGAAATAAAAATATGCTTTATATCTGGTAAATCCTCTTCCACTTCGCTCATCATTTGTTCATCTAGCAAATCAGATTTGGTAATAGCTAAAATACGTCCTTTATCTAATAATTCAGGATTATATTTCTCTAATTCCTTTAATAAAATATAATATTCCTTCTTAATATCGTCACTATCAGCGGCTACCATAAACAATAGAGTCGAATTTCGTTCTATATGTCTCAAAAATCTAACTCCTAATCCCTTGCCATCAGCAGCACCTTCTATTATCCCCGGAATATCTGCCATGACAAATGACTTAAAGTCACGGTATTTAACGATTCCCAAATTTGGAACCATTGTAGTAAAAGGATAATCAGCAATTTTGGGCTTTGCAGCCGAATATCGAGAAAGTAGGGTTGATTTTCCTGCATTTGGAAATCCAACAAGCCCAACATCTGCAAGAACCTTAAGCTCTAAAACCTTCCAAGCTTCAACACATTCCTCTCCTGGTTGTGCAAATCTAGGCGTTCGCATTGTTGATGATTTAAAATTCCAATTGCCTTGACCACCTCTACCGCCTTGTGCCAAAATAGCTGTTTGATCTTCTTCGGTAATTTCAGCCACAATTTCGCCTGTTTCAAAATCTCGAGCAATTGTACCTAGTGGTACATCCAGAATGATGTCTTTTCCACTCGCCCCACTACTTCTACTGCGGCTTCCTGATTCACCATCATTACCTAGTACATGTTTTCGGTATTTTAAATGCAAAAGAGTCCACATTTGCTTATTTCCTCGAAGAATAATATGCCCACCTCTTCCTCCATCTCCTCCATCGGGACCACCCAACGCACTCACACGATCACGTAAGAAATGAGCACTACCTGGGCCACCATTTCCCGATCTACAAAATATTTTTACGTAATCAACAAAATTTGAATCTGACATTAATTATTAACTTTCTATTAGCTTACAAATTCTATCAAAAACCTCATTTATTTCACCAATTCCATTAACAGAATAAAATTTATTCTGTTTTTGATAAAATTCTTTAACAGAAGCTGTTGTGTTATTATATATTTTTAAACGACGCTCAATAATTTCTCGATTTTGATCTTCTGGCCTACCACTTTCTAATCCTCTAACTTCAATTCTACTAACAAGAATATCTTTCTCAACATCTAAAGCTATCATTTTATCTATTGAATATCCAGTTTGAACAAGCAAATCATCTAAAGATTCAGCCTGTTTTGTAGTTCTAGGAAAACCATCAAAAACAAAACCCGAAGCACTCTTTTTATTCTCTGTAATCTTATCTTTAATCATCTTAATTACAACACTATCAGAAGCATATTCTCCTCTATCCATTGAGGCTTGAATTTCTATTCCAAGAGGAGTTTTTTCTAGCATTTCTGAACGTAATAAATCTCCTGTTGCTAAAGACACTAAATTATATTTCTCAATAATATTTTTCGCCTGTGTTCCTTTTCCAGCACCAGGGGGGCCAAACAATACAATATTTAACATGTTAAACACTCCATTTACTCTTCAACTATTTTATAAATATGGGGTAAATTTCGCCCAAACCCATTGTAATCAAGTCCATAACCTACTATAAAATCATTAGGTATTTCCACACCAATATAATCAATATCAAGGCTACCTTCATAAGCATCTGGCTTAAATAAAAAGCTTGCTATTTGAATATCTTTAGGCTCATAGCCTTTTAGCTGACGAACAAGATCTGAAATAGTCCTACCTGAATCAATAATATCTTCGATAATAACAACTGTTTTATCTTTTATATCCTCATTAAGCCCTATCAAACGCTTTATATTACCGGTACTTGAAGTTCCAGAATAACTAGCAACTTTCACAAAAGATATTTGTGAATCAAAAGTAAGTTTTCTATAAACATCGGCAGCAAACAAAAAAGCACCGTTTAACACTCCAATAAATATTACATCTTCTGAACTTAAGTTTTCATTCATCCTCTTAGCAACAGAATCAATAGCTTTCTCTATTTGCTCTGAAGTAATAAAAATTTCAAATTCCTTATCTAGTATTTTTACTTTGTTCTTTGCTATCATTTTAATATTTTTGTATGCAGACAAAGATAAAAATAATTAGTCAAATTTCTCCTAAATCATTTTGAATATATGAATCCAAGAGTTAGTATTATTATGGGAAGCACCTCCGATTGGCCAATAATGGAGGCTGCTGCAATGTTTTTAGACCAAATGGAGATTCCATTTGAAATCAATGCACTTTCGGCACATAGAACGCCCCAACAAGCAATAGATTTTGCAAAAAAAGCATATAATAGAGGTGTTCGAGTAATTATTGCTGGTGCAGGTGGTGCGGCACATTTACCTGGTGTAATTGCGGCATTAGCACCAATTCCAGTTATTGGAGTTCCAATAAACGCCTCAATCTCGATAGATGGCTGGGATTCCATTTTATCAATATTACAAATGCCTCCAGGAATTCCTGTTGCTACAGTTGGTTTGGATGCAGCAAAAAATGCGGGTATATTAGCAGCACAAATTTTAGCTACTGGCGACGAAAAAATACTTGAAAAAGTAATTGAATTTAAAGCAAGTCAGCAACAAAAAATAGTGAAAGCAAATGAGGAATTAGCTAAAGTTAAATTTAAGTTTAAATCAAACTAAGGGTTTTTCTATTTATTATTTTCTATTTATTATTTATTATTTTGCTTACGCCTGATAAAATGGAATTTAGAGTAGTAACTTAGATGTTTTAGTTCATAAAAATTCATAAAATTAAAACTCACAAAAAATCTAATATCAATTAAATTATTAAAGCTCGGTAGATTATACCTTATGTACAATCCGCCGAGGGATACAAACAAGAATAATATGAAATTTATTTCAATCTTTACTTTCCTATTAATTACTATATTAAATATAT
>DAOVUO010000194.1 GCA_030632545.1 Bacteroidales bacterium | reverse complement strand
TAACTGTAACTGAGCATCAAAAAGAAAATCCCAATGGGCATTCAAATGCTTATTTGTGGGCGGCTCAAACATTGGCAGGAGTAACAATTGATAAAGTTACTGAAGGTACAGAGAAAGTGTTTGCTCAATCACAGGAAATAGTTAAAAAAAGTGATGTTGTAATTCCTAGAATTGGCGACTATGCCATACCTTATATTTATTCAGAAATGGCTAGTTTGTACGGCGAATTACTTAAAAATGGAATTGATACTTATATTATTTCTGCTTCAAACGTATGGACTGTTAGGCTTTTAGTGGCAAATTATTTGAATCCTTTAATAGAGCAAAATACAGGTTTGAAAAACGGCATTAAACCACAAAATGTAATTGGAATTAATTTATTGCTGCGTGATTTACGTGATGGAAAGTTGTATAAAGATGAATATTTGGTAAAAAATAATGCGCTTTATGCAAAATTGGATGCAAATGAGCTTTCGAACTACGAAATAACAAATTTACCTGCTCTTCCTGTAAGTGCTTACGCTGGGAAAGTTGCAAATATTTTAGCTCATATTGGCAATAAACAGCCCCTTTTAATTGCTGGCGATAGTCCTAATGATTTTCAGATGCTTTCGTATTCAAAGTATAAATTATGGATTGCACGTTTGGAAAAATCCAATTATCAGAAAAAAATGCTTGAAAATAACTGGAAAAGCGAACAAATTCTGGTGCAGCCAGTTCTAAATTCTCAGTATTCAGGTTTTTATGAATCTATGGAGCAAATAAACAAAATTATTGAAAAACATCCATATAAGGATAAAATAAGAGTAACGATGCAAATAGTTAAAGGGTTGATTTAATTTAATATTGGATTGAATAAGGCCAATTTATTTGTTATAAGTTGCTATGGAATTTTGTAGAAAAATTACTTTTTACTGAAAACAACTGATAATCAGACTGAAAAGATTGATGTCATTTACACAGGATTGACTAGTTTTAATGATTGCGTTTCCCGAAAGTGTTCAGTACAGGTATTACATAGCTAAATATAAGTTCGTGAAGTAGAAGTAAGCCAGAATTTAAAATAAAAACTAAATTTAATCGTTTTGAATTTCAAGGAATGAAGAATAAAATCCTTATATTTAAGCTTAATAAATAATTTAGCCCCATGAGAACATTAGTTGTTGCATTTGTTTTATCAATACTATTTCTTCCCACAATATGGGCTCAAGAGAAATATACTCTGCAAAATGATAAGTTTTACGAAGAAAAGGCCAAGGAATATCAGACTTGGTTAAAGGACAAAAATTATGATAGATTTTTGTCGTTAACAGGAGTTGATACCGAAGCGGGTATTTTGACTTTTTATCTTGGATTCAATAAATCTACCGATGATTCAGCTAGAGTAATTTGGGAAACTGTAAAAACAAATTTTGATGCTAATCATAGTTATCGTTTTGAAGAATGGCTGTATAAAAGTATGATTAGTATAGTACAGCTAAATCCTAAGTTTGCTAATATACAAGTGTATAGTTCGCTTGCAAATGGAGAAAGAGGCGAATTTTACAGAGCAATATATTATATTCCTGAAAGTAAGGAAATTAAGGTTGTTGAACGCAATGGAAATTCAAATAATTATAATTCTATTCAATTATCTACGGCAGTAAGTAAATTACGTTCTTTAAATCCTACTCAAATGAATATGAATGTGGGAACAAAGTATAAGTTTGATTTGAAGGATGTTGCTGGTACTGAGCAAAAAGTTTATGAAACAATTGCTCAACATGCTAAATCTAAGTTTGAGCTATTAGTTCCTGATTTTTCACGAGATTTTTATATTGATAATAGTAAAACTAGTATTTTATATTTTGAAGTTAGAAATTTGCGAGGTCAAGTTTTTAGTGAAGAGGAAAATCATTTTGTGGCAGAATTTATAAATTGGTTTGTGGACGACCCTGTAAATTGGATAACTTATGAGGAATTACATTTTTATATAAAGTATATTCCTGATAAATCATACAATAGTTTTACACTCGAATTTGATATAAAAGGAAAGTATGGTTCAGGATTTCATGGTATTAATGATTGGGAGAAAATGTCAGATATGGAAAAAGACTTTGACCCAAAACTAGAGCGCTATCAAAAGCAATTTGCTAATGAGGTGTATCAAATTTTAAGTGCAAGTAAATAAATTCATTAAGTGTAACTACTAAGCATTCAGTATTTTAACCTAAGGGTTAACGAATTAAAAGATTATAATGTCTATTAATCATTCTATTAGCTAAATATTAAATTAATAATAAAACAAATGAGAGAAAGTAAATTCAAATCGCGTTTAACATGGTATATTTTAACGGCTAAAATTGCAGTTGTATTATACATATTATTTGAATATTCTGTAAAGGGCTATAGTGGAGAACAAACTGTTTCGTTAATATCCTTGATAATCCCTCTTTTTGCTGTTTATTTAACAGCTATGATAAAAGATGCTAGTGGAAATAGATATGTTGAAACGGAGGAAAAAGTAGAAGATAAATTAGTGAAAAAATCATTCGTTAGATTATCTAATTTTTTATTTATTATCTATCCTTTGGCAATTATCCTTATTATTTATATCGGTGGACAAATGGCTTCATTTAAGTTCTCTCAGAGTGGAATTACTATTGTAGAGAGTGGATTAGGTGCTTATATTGGACAAATAGTATTTAGTATGTTTAAAAAAGCAGATTAGAATACAATTTTCCGTTGAATATTTGTGTAATACATTGAATGGTTGTTAATGTATTACGCAATAGTTGGGTGCATTTTTGTAATTGAAAACAATAACGAGAACTTTGTCAAAGTTTGTTTTTTAAGTTGAATGCTTGATAATGAGTGCTTTATGTATTCATTAACCACAGCTTTGACAAAGTTTAACAGGCTGCCTCTAACAAAGTGAAACTATTTCCAATTAACATAATAAATAATAAAATCGCTCTTTTTTTAATCAAATATACGTTTTACGCTATATACAAGAATTATAAGTCCTATTAGAGCCACCGATAACCAAATTAAAGCTTCATTCCAAAATCCAAAAATGATTTTTCCAGTTAAAAATAGAGATGAATAAGTGAAAATGATTCCGCTAAACCATGCTAATAGCTTGAAAGTAAATTTAGATTGATTTGATTGATTGTATTTTGCAGGCCAAAAACCGCCAGGATTTACTCTTTCAAGAAAAATCTTTGTCGTTTGCTCTTCATCAGGCTTAGTTAATAAAGAAACAATTATCCAGCTAAGTGTTGTTAATCCAACGGTAAAGAAATATCCATCAGGAAATTCCATATTTAAACCATATTTTGCAATTGTATAAAAGAAAAATGGACTAATAATAGCAGTAATCTCACTCCAAGCATTTATCCGATGCCAAAACCAGCGTAAAATAAGAACAAGTCCCAGTCCCGCACCAGTTTCAAGTAAAAACTTCCAAACACCTGATATCGTTTCTATTTTTGTTGTTACAATTAAGCCAATAAGTACGATTACCAGTGTTGTGATTCTACTTATAGCAATATATTTTTTTTGTGCTTCTTCTTTATTTTTAAATGTAGACTCAGGCTTGAGAAAACGTTTGTATAAATCATTTACAATAAAGCTTGCACCCCAATTTAATTGTGTAGAAATTGTGCTCATGTAGGCGGCAAAAAGAGAAACAAGTAAAAGTCCTTTTAATCCACTTGGCATAAAATCGCGAATAGCCATTATATAGCCCAATTTTTTGTCGGCAACTGCCAATTCTGGATATAACACCAGAGAAGCTAGTGCCACTAATATCCATGGCCATGGACGAATTGCATAATGGGCAATTTGAAAGAATAGGGTAGCAAAAACTGAGTTTTTTTCATCTTTTGCACTCATCATTCTTTGTGCAACATAACCACCGCCACCTGGCTCTGCGCCAGGATACCAGCTTGCCCACCACTGTATTAAACCATAAGCAAAAAATGACCCAAGGGTAATTCCTAGTGTTTGAGCACTAGATTTTATATCTCCAAATTGAATGTCGGGAAAAAACTTAAAAGCTGATGCAGGTAGTTTTTCAACAAGTCCTTTTGCTCCACCTATTTTTTCGGAATTAAGTACAAATACTGCTAGTAAAATAGCACCTGCTAGAGCTATAAAAAACTGAATAGCATCAGTTACAACCACACTTTTTAATCCTCCCATAGAGGCAGTAAGAGCTGCAAAAATCATTGAAACGGCAACTATTCCTAAAATTTGGGTGTATGTTAAATCGAAAAAAACACTTAGTATCGAAACCAAAGCCAAATTTACCCATGCAATTACCAGTGTATTAATAAAAACACCAAGATAAATAGCTTTAAATCCACGCAAAAATGCCGCAGCCTTTCCGCTATATCTAAATTCAACAAATTCTAATTCTGTTAGAACTCCCGAGCGTCGCCATAAATCTGCAAAAAAGAATGTAGTAAGCATTCCGCCAACCAGCATATTCCACCAAAGCCAGTTTCCCGAAACGCCACTTTCTGCCACTAATTCCGTAACTGCTAGCGGTGTGTCGGCTGCAAATGTTGTTGCAACCATAGAAAGCCCAGCTAGATACCATGGAAGATTTTTACCGCCTAAAAAAAATGTTTCAAGGTCTTTTGAGGCAAATTTTTTATAATAATAGGCAATCGAAACTACTAATATTAAGTATAGTATTATAATTGAATAATCGAGTATTGATAAGTACATAGTTTTGGTTGTGCTTAATTAACAAGTTGGCCGTCTTTCATTTGGATGGTTCTATCAGAAAGATTAGCTAATTCCTTGTCGTGTGTAACAATAACAAAAGTTTGTTTAAATTCATCACGCAAGGAAAAAAATAGTTCGTGTAATTCTTTTTTATTTGCAGTATCTAAATTCCCCGAAGGCTCATCTGCAAAAACAACCGATGGCTTATTTATTAGTGCTCGAGCTACAGCTACTCGTTGTTGCTCACCACCAGATAATTCTGACGGTTGATGATGTAGGCGAGAAGAAAGATTTAGATATTCAAGCAATCTCTCAGCTTCTTTATAACTTTCCCTTTTATCTTTTTTTGATATTAGAGCAGGAATAACCACATTTTCGAGTGCCGAAAATTCTGGAAGTAAATTATGAAATTGAAAAACAAAGCCTATTTTTCTGTTTCTAAATCTGGCAGTTTCATTTGCATTTAAATTTGACAGATTTTGATTGTCAATAATTATTTCACCTTGGTCTGCTTTAAGTAATGTCCCTAAAATTTGCAATAAAGTGGTTTTTCCTGCACCACTTGCACCTACAATTGTTACTATCTGTCCTTTTGGAATAGTAAAGTTAATGTTTTTAAGTACTTCTATCTTACCGAAAGATTTTTTGATGTTTTTAGCTGTAATCATTACTTAGCTTTTGATGTTTTTTGTAGGCGTGTCAATATCCTTTTTGATATTCAACGAATCTACATCTTTTTTTATATCTTTAATATTATTATTTATTTCCACGTCTTTAATCTCACGCTTAATTTCGTCTGTAGCCTTACGGAATTCTTGCAATCCTTTTCCAAGTCCCTTAGCTAATTCAGGAATTTTATTTGCACCAAATAGCATTACTACAACTAGTATAACAATGAAAATTTCGGGGCCGCTTATAAATAATGCATACATAATTTTATTTTTTCCAAAGATATGAATTTTATACTTAGGGATTGTGATGGAATAAATTGACAGTTTTAAACCAAGTTATTTTGTTTTTTAACAAGTTGAAAAATCTGCGAATAGCGAGCTATTTAAAGAATTTTCAAGGAAGTTAAAAGGCAAAAGAACAAGTTGAAAGCGT